>JBQGEH010000240.1:0-3975 GCA_052039515.1 Nakamurella sp.
GGTGCCGTGCGCGGCCTCCGCCTCGACGGTGCTGCCGTCCGGGGTCATCAGGACCGAGGTCATCAGGCCGAGCGAGCCGAAGCCCTGCGCGACGGTGTCGGACTGGACGTCGCCGTCGTAGTTCTTGCACGCCCAGACGTAACCGCCCTCCCACTTCATGGCCGAGGCGACCATGTCGTCGATGAGGCGGTGCTCGTAGGTGAGGCCGGCGGCGTCGAACTGCTCCTTGTACTCCGCGGCGAACACGTCGGCGAAGATGTCCTTGAACTGGCCGTCGTAGGCCTTCAGGATCGTGTTCTTCGTCGACAGGTACACCGGGTAGTTGCGCTGCAGGCCGTAGGCGAACGAGGCGCGCGCGAAGTCGGCGATCGACTTGTTGAAGTTGTACATGCCCATCGCGACGCCGCCCTCGGCCGGCATGTCGACGACCTGGAACTCCATCGGCTCGCCACCGTCAGCCGGGGTCCAGCTGATGGTGACCTTGCCGGCGCCCGGGACCTTGAAGTTGGTCGCCTTGTACTGGTCGCCGTGGGCGTGACGGCCGATGACGATCGGCTTCGTCCAGCCCGGGACCAGCCGGGGCACGTTGGAGATGATGATCGGCTCGCGGAAGACGACGCCACCGAGGATGTTGCGGATGGTGCCGTTGGGCGACACCCACATCTTCTTCAGGCCGAACTCCTGCACCCGGGCCTCGTCGGGGGTGATGGTGGCGCACTTGACGCCGACGCCGTGCTGCTTGATGGCGTTCGCGGCGTCGACGGTGATCTGGTCGTCGGTGGCGTCGCGGCTCTGGATGCTCAGGTCGTAGTAGGCCAGGTCCACATCCAGGTACGGCAGGATCAACTTCTCCTTGATGAACTCCCAGATGATGCGGGTCATCTCGTCGCCGTCGATCTCGACGACCGTGCCCTGGACCTTGATCTTCGCCATGAGTTGCGCGACTCCTCTCGATGCGCCCACCGAGCGGCGGCGCCCCGACGAGCCTAGTCCGTGGGCCCGACACGGCTCGACCCGGAGCCGCTCCCGGGGACGCGATCTTGCTGTGACCTGTGTCTGATTGGATTCGCTGCGCAGCCGTCGATCGCGCACAGGGGGAATGACACGGCATGAAGAAACCGCTCGCGATCCCGGACAAGCAGATGGACGCCTGGGTGCTGTTCGTGCACGCCCACGCCCGGCTGATGGCCCGTCTCGGCGCCGACCTGGACGCCTCCCACGAGGTGCCGCTGGGCACCTACGACGTCCTCGTGCAGCTGTCCCAGTCGGGCGGCAAGCTGCGGCTGAAGGACCTGCTGGACCGGGTCATCCTCAGCCAGCCGGGCCTGTCCCGGCGGGTCGAGCGACTGGAGGCCGCCGGTCTCGTCGAGCGGCGCCCCGACCCGAAGGACGGCCGCGGTGTGGTCGTGGTGCTGACCCGGGCCGGGCGCTACGCGTTGCGGTCGGCGGCGGTCGTGCACATGGCCGGCATCGACCGGGAGTTCACCCACGCGCTCACCGACGAGGAGGCCGACGTGCTGATCCGGGTGTTCAGCCGGGTGCTGCCCGAGGACGTGGACCGGGCGCAGCTGACCGCCTGACCCGGGCGGTCACTCCAGCAGCACCAGCCAGAGGATGCCGCCGCCGAGGCCGGCGCAGAACAGCACGTCGAACGCCCGGGAGCGGACGGCGAGCGGGCCGAGCCGCTCGGCGGGCAGCACCAGCCGCATGGCCGCGGTGAGCAGCAGGGCCGCGGCCAGCGCGGTCGAGCCGCGCCGGAACCGGGACACCGCGACCAGCACGATCGCGGTCAGCAGCAGCGCGCCGACCAGCAGGAACGGCACGGCGTCACGGACGCGGGAGCGGGCCACCGGGCCGGTCACCCGGGTCAGGAACCGGCGACGCGGCGCTCGGCGGCGAGGACGACGTTCGTCTGCAGCATCGCCCGGGTCATCGGGCCGACCCCGCCGGGCATCGGGGCGAGCCAGCCGGCCACTTCGCGGACGTCGGGGTGCACGTCGCCGACCAGGCCGCTGTCGGTGCGGGTGATGCCGATGTCGAGCACGGCGGCGCCGGGCTTGACCATGTCGGCGGTGACCATGCCGGGTACCCCGGCGGCGGCGATCACGATGTCGGCGCGGCGCACCTCGGCGGCGAGGTCACGGGTGCCGGTGTGGCACAGCGTGACGGTGGCGTTCTCCGACCGGCGGGTCAGCAGCTGGAGTAGCGGCCTACCGACGGGGACCCCGCGTCCGATGACCACGGCGTGGGCGCCGTCGATCGGGACGTCGTGGGCCCGCAGCAGCGCCACCGCACCGGCCGGGGTGCACGGCAGCGGACCGGTCTCCCCCAGCACCAGCCGGCCGAGGTTGACCGGGTGCAAACCGTCGGCGTCCTTGTCCGGGTCGATGGCCTCGAGGACGGGACCGGCCTGCAGGTGCCGGGGCAACGGCAGTTGGACGATGTAGCCGTCGCAGGCCGGGTCGGCGTTGAGCTCGGCGATGACCTCGAGCAGCGCCTGCTGATCGAGGTCCGCGGGCAGGTCACGGCGGATCGAGCGCACCCCGATGGACGCGGAGTCGGCGTGCTTGCCGCGGACGTACGCGGCCGAGCCGGGGTCGTCGCCGACGATGACGGTGGCCAGCCCCGGGGTGTGACCGGCGGCGGTGAGCGCCGCCACCCGGGTGCGCAGGTCGTCGAAGATGCGGTCGCGCAGGGCCTTGCCGTCGAGGAGGGTGGCAGTCACGGCGTCATCCTTTCACGGGCCCTCGGGCGTTCCGGGGCACCTGACGCGTGCCCGCCACCAGTGAGCCCGGCTCAGTGGAAGAAGTGCCGCGTCCCGGTGAAGTACATGGTGGCGCCGGCCGCCCGGGCCGCCTCGACGGTCTCGGCGTCGCGGACCGAGCCGCCGGGCTGCACCACGGCGGTGACCCCGGCGTCCAGCAGCACCTGCAGACCGTCGGCGAACGGGAAGAACGCGTCGGAGGCGGCGACCGCGCCGGCGGCCCGGCCGGCGGCCCGCTCGACGGCGAGCCGGGCCGAGTCCACCCGGTTGACCTGCCCCATCCCGATGCCGACGCTGGCCGCGTCCGAGGCCAGCAGGATCGCGTTGGACTGGACCGCCCGGCAGGCCCGCCAGGCGAAGGCGAGGTCGGCGAGCACCTCGGGGGACGCCGGGTCGCCGGCGGCCAACGTCCAGGCCGCCGGGTCGTCGCCGGGGGCGTCGATGGTGTCGACGGACTGGACGAGCAGGCCGCCGCTCACCGCCCGGCTCTCCACCGTGGTGTTCGGGCCGCCCGGCACCACGAGCAGCCGGATGTTCTTCTTGCGGGTCAGGACGGCCACCGCCGCGTCGTCGAACCCGGGCGCCAGCAGCACCTCGGTGAAGATCTCGGCGACCTGCTCGGCCATCTCGACGGTGACCGGGCGGTTGGTGGCGATGACCCCGCCGAAAGCGCTCACCGGATCGCAGGCGTGCGCCTTGCGGTGGGCGGCGGCGATGTCGTCGGCGACGGCGATGCCGCACGGGTTGGCGTGCTTGATGATCGCCACCGTCGGCCGGTCGCCGTGGTCGTGCGCGGCCCGCCAGGCGGCGTCACCGTCGACGTAGTTGTTGTAGGACATCTCCTTGCCGTGCAGCTGGGTGGCCTGGGCGAGTCCGGGGGCACCGGCCGCGTTGCGGTACAGCGCCGCCGCCTGGTGCGGGTTCTCGCCGTAGCGCAGCACCGCCGCCCGCTCCCAGGTGGCGCCCATCCAGTCGGGGAAGCGGCCGCCCTCGGGATCCGGGGCGACGACGTTGCCGATCCAGCTCGCGACCTGCACGTCGTAGCTCGCGGTGTGGCGGTAGGCCTGGGCGGCCAGCCGCTGCCGCTCGGCGAGCGTGAAGCCGCCGGCCGCCACGGCCGCCAGCACCTCTGGGTAGGAGGCCGGGTCGACCACGATGGCCACCGACGGGTGGTTCTTGGCCGCCGCGCGGACCATCGCCGGGCCGCCGAT
>JBQGEH010000241.1:0-2794 GCA_052039515.1 Nakamurella sp.
TCATCTGGTGCGTGGCGTTGCGGCCCTCGAAGCTCGGCCCCAGGTGGAAGCCCTTGACCGTCTTGGCCAGGATGACCGTCGGCTGGCCCTTGTGCTCCATCGCCGCCTTGTAGGCCGCGTAGATCTTGCGGTAGTCGTGGCCACCGCGGCGCAGACCCCAGATCTCGTCGTCGCTCATCCCGGCGACCATCTGCTTGGTCCGCGGGTCGCGGCCGAAGAAGTGCTCCCGGACGTAGGCGCCGTCGTTGGCCTTGAACGTCTGGTAGTCGCCGTCGGCGGTGGTGTTCATCAGGTTGACCAGCGCGCCGTCGCGGTCGGCGTGCAGCAGCGGGTCCCACTGCCGGCCCCAGATGACCTTGATGACGTTCCAGCCGGCGCCGCGGAAGAACGACTCCAGCTCCTGGATGATCTTGCCGTTGCCGCGGACCGGGCCGTCCAGGCGCTGCAGGTTGCAGTTGATGACGAAGTTGAGGTTGTCCAGCCCGTCGACCGCGGCGATGTGGATGAGGCCGCGCGACTCGACCTCGTCGAGCTCGCCGTCACCCAGGAACGCCCAGACCTGCTGGTCGGCGGTGTCCTTGATGCCGCGGTGCTGCAGGTAGCGGTTGACGCGGGCCTGCTGGATGGCGTTCATCGGGCCGAGGCCCATCGACACCGTCGGGTGCTCCCAGAACTCGGGCATCAACCGGGGGTGCGGGTAGGACGGGATGCCGCCGCTGGGGTGCGACACCTCCTGGCGGAAGCCGTCCAGCTGGTCCTGGGAGAGCCGGCCCTCGAGGAAGGCGCGGGCGTACATGCCGGGGGAGGCGTGCCCCTGGTAGAAGATGTGGTCGCCGCCGCCCGGGTGGTCCTTGCCGCGGAAGAACCAGTTGTGGCCGACCTCGTAGAGGCTCGCCGAGCTCGCGTAGGTCGAGATGTGGCCGCCCACACCGATTCCCGGGCGCTGTGCGCGGTGCACCATGACCGCGGCGTTCCAGCGGATCCAGGCGCGGTAGCGGCGCTCCAGCTCCTCGTCACCGGGGAACCAGGGCTCGCGCTCCGGCGGGATGGTGTTGATGTAGTCGGTGGTGGTCAGCGCGGGGAGGCCGACGTGCCGCTCGCGGGCGCGGGCCAGCATCCGCAGCATCACGTAGCGGGCGCGCTGCTGCCCGCCGGCGTCGACCATCGCGTCGAACGAGTCGAGCCATTCCGACGTCTCGCCGGGGTCGGTGTCCGGGATCTGGGCGGCGATGCCGTCCCGGATCACCCGGTGCCGGGCGGGGGTCAGGTCCTCATAGGGTGACGCAGCCAACGGAACTCCTCGTCACGTGCCGGGGCTCCCTGGTGGGGCGCCCTCTCCAAACGGCCGACTGGTAGCAGCATGCCCCCATACGGGCACGCCGATCGTCCGCCGCCCATCCTTCCCCATGCCCGGGGTTCCCGCGCCCTCCGCCGGTCCGGGGTCGTCCGGTGCCGGTACGCGCCGGGTCCGGAGCGCCCCGGACCACGGCGCGCCGACGGGACACGCCCGTTCGGGCAGGGGCCCCGATTCCTGTTTCACCCCCGGAGCAATAGGCTGCCGGGAACACCGGCGGGGGATCGAACCCGGAACAGGGGACGGCGGGCCGGTCGACGAGGAGGAGTGGTACGCGTGAGCGACGTTGCGGAGCAGGCGGCAGCGGCCGCCGCTCGGCTCGGACTGACCGCCGACAGCGTGGTCGCCGAGTTCGGCTACGACGACGACGTCGACTTCGATCTGCGGGACGCGATCGAGGAGCTGACGAACAACGAGCTGCTCGACGAGGACACCGACGAGGTGCTCGACGCCGTGCTGCTCTGGTGGCGGGACGGGGACGGGGACCTCACCGACGCCCTCGTGGACGCCGTCACCCCGCTGGCCAGCACCGGTTCGGTGTGGGTGCTGACGCCGAAGACGGCGCGCGACGGCTTCGTCGAGCCGTCCGACGTCACCGAGGCGGCGCAGATAGCCGGACTGTCGTCGACCAGCAGTTTCGCCGCCGGGCCCGGGTGGACCGCCACCCGCCTGGTGCGCCCGAAGTCCGAGAAGTCCCGGCGCTGACCCGGTGACGCCGTCGGTTCCGCCGCAGGTCGGGGACCCGGCGCCGGCGTTCCGGCTGCCGTCGGCGGACGGCCCGACGGTGGCGCTGGCCGACCACCGCGGGCGGCGGCCGGTGCTGCTGGTGTTCTATCCGTTCGCGTTCTCCCGGATCTGCACGTCCGAGCTGGACGGTATGCGCGACCACGCCTTCGGCGACGTGCAGCTGCTCGCGGTGTCCTGCGATCCGAAGTACAGCCTCAAGGCGTTCGCCCGCGAGCGGGGGTACCGCTTCCCGCTGCTGTCGGACTTCTGGCCGCACGGCGAGGTCGCCCGCGCCTACGGCGTGTTCGACGATGCCCACGGCATGCCGGTGCGCGGCACGTTCCTGGTGGACACCGGCGGGACGGTGCGCTTCCGCGAGGTCAACGAGCCGGGTGACCCCCGCGACCAGGACGGCTGGCGCGCCGCCGTCGCTGCGCTGCCGTCCGACTGATTTTGTGGCCTGGCGGACCGCGGGGACAATGGATCCGGCCGCGCCGCGGCCCCGGGGCGTGTAGCTCAGCGGAAGAGCATCTCGTTTACACCGAGACGGTCGGGGGTTCGATCCCCTCCGCGCCCACCAGCCGCGCCGCGCCCGAGCACCCCGACGGGAGACGGCGATGGACGGCAGCTGGACGGTGACCGACGGGCGCCTGGATCCGTCCGCAGCGGTCACCCGGATCGATTACCCGACCGGCGGGACCGGGAGCACCGGGA
>JBQGEH010000242.1:0-7459 GCA_052039515.1 Nakamurella sp.
CGCCTCGGCGAAGCCCTCCGCCCAGGCGTGACACATCGCCGCATCCAGACCCGTCCACGTGGACGACGTGCAGTTGGCGTGCAACTCCCGGCGGAACATCGCGTCGGCCTGCCGACGGGCCGCGGCCGGCAGCGGCTCTCCGATGGCCGCGGAGTAGCGCAGCACGTCGTAGGCCAGGTCGTGCTCCATGCACACGTGACCGAACAGGTACCGCGTCTCGCCGGCGAAGGCGGAGCAGTCTCCGGTCGGCTTGATCAGGACCGGGTTGCCCTTGCGGCTGACCGCCACCGTCGGCTGATAGCCCATCACCGCGGCGAAGTCGGACGGGAACGACCGCTCCGGGTGCACCGGATCGAAGTTCTCGGTGGTCACCGCGTCCAGGGCGCGCTGCGCAGGGGTGTCGACCGCGGCGGACGCGTCGGTCGGCGCCACCCCGGCGACCAGGAACGCGAGCAGCGCACAGAGCGCCGTGATCCCGAGCGCCCGCACCATCGACCCAGGGTGTCATGACCGGAACGGATGGATGCGCCTGGGTCCGTGCGGGTGGCGGGCTCGTCAGGAAATGTCGGGGCAACAGGTGCTCACTAGGCTGACCGACGACCGCGGCACCGGCCCGGCGCGACGGGGGGACCGGATGCGGACTGTCGGGATCGAGGAGGAGCTGCTGGTCGTCGGGGCGGAGTCGATGCGCCCGCTGGCGGTCGGCGACCGGGTGGTGGCCGACGCGGAGACGCGCAGCGCTCACCACCAGTTCGAGGCCGAGTTCAAGAAGGAGCAGGTGGAGCTGGGATCGGCTCCGAGCCGGTCGCTGGCCGCCATCGGCGACGAGCTGCACCGCCTGCGGCTGGAGATGAGTGAGGCCGCGGCCCGGCACGACGCGCAGGTGGTGGCGATCGCGTCCAGTCCGTTCAAGGTCCGGCCCACGATCAGCGAGGGCGAACGGTACGCCGAGATGACCCGCCGGTTCGGTCATCTCGCTCAGCAGCAGTTGACCTGCGGCCAGCACGTGCACGTCTCGATCGAGTCGGACGACGAAGGCGTGGCCGTCCTGGACCGGATCCGGCCCTGGCTCGCCGTTCTCACCGCGATCTCGGGCAACTCGCCGTTCTGGCACGGCCAGCTCACCGGGTACGCGAGCTACCGCAGCATCATGTGGGGCCTGTGGCCGACGGCGGGGCCGACGGAGGCCTTCGGTGACCTCGACGGGTACCGGCGCGCCATGGACGAGCGACTCGCCACCGGGGCCGCGATGGACCTCGGGATGATGTACTTCGACGCCCGGTTGTCGTCGCACTACCCGACGGTCGAGGTGCGGGTGCCCGACGTGTGCACCGACATCGCCGACGGGCTGTTGATCGCCGCGCTGGCCCGCGGACTGGTGGACACCGCCGCCGCGGACTGGCGGGCCGGGGTGGCGGCGGCGCCGGTCGGCGTGGGTCTGCTGCGGGCGGCCGCCTGGCGCGCCGCCCGATCCGGTATGGCCGACGAGCTGGTCGACGTGTGCGCGGCGACGGCGGTGCCGGCGTGGCAGCTGCTGGACGCGCTGGTCGAGCACATCGGAGCCGCGCTCGACGCCAACGGTGATCTCGAGCGGGTGCGGACGGCGACGGAACGCATCCGGCACACCGGTACCGGCGCGACCTTCCAGATGCGGTCCTACGCCCGGCACACCGACCTGGCCGACGTCGTGCGAGACGCGACCGCCCGTACCGTCGCCGGGCCGTCCGCCGACGCCTGACGCCGGGCTCTGACCAGCCGTTTTGATGTTCGGCGGGGACGCCCTGTAGAGTCATCTCTCGGTCGTGCAGCAAGGAAGCGGTACCGATCGCCGGCGCCATTAGCTCAATTGGCAGAGCAGCTGCCTCTTAATCAGCGGGTTCGGGGTTCAAGTCCCTGAGGGCGCCCCACATCACGAAGCCCCCCGTCGACGCACCGACGGGGGCCTTCGTGCATCCCGGTTCAGACGGTGATCACCATGCCGGCGGCGGGCGGGATCTTCGCCGCCTCCTTGCCGATGGCGCGGGTCGACCAGGCGTCGCCGGCACCGCCGATGGCGCCACCGAGCACCGGGATGCGGCGGGCGACGAACTTGGCGATCTGCTTGCCACCCGACAACGCGACCAGCTGGGTGGTGACGGCCTGCGCGATGGCGGCCTGGGTCTCCGGCTTCGGGTCCGCGGTGGCCAGCGCGGCCGGGCTCATGGTGAGCCCCTGCGA
This sequence comes from Nakamurella sp., assembly GCA_052039515.1. Taxonomy (GTDB): domain Bacteria; phylum Actinomycetota; class Actinomycetes; order Mycobacteriales; family Nakamurellaceae; genus Nakamurella. The sequence continues at coordinate 2,218 of JBQGEH010000242.1, forward strand.
CTTCGAGAGCGCCTTGCGGGCGTCCTTCTCCAGCAGCGACACCAGGACCGCGTCGCGCACCGCCGGGCGGCTCAGGTCGTAGCCGCGGACGTGCAGGATCGACGCGGCCAGGTGGCACTGCAGCAGGATCAATCCGGCGATGTTCAGCGGCACCGTGACGGCCATGGTCAACAGGCCGCCGACGTTGGTCAGAAAGCCCTGCGCCCCGGACAGCTTGACGTGCTGCGCGATGAGCGCCTCGATCGCCTCCTCGGCGTCCCCACCGGCCTTGCGCAACGCGGCGTCACCCGACGCGACGGCGCCCGGGATCGGTCCGCCGCCGTCGATGGCCTTCTCCAGGATGGATCGGACCGTCCCGCCACCGGCTGACGGGGCCACCCGCTTGGCGACCTCTCCGCTGATCGCGCCGAACACTCCCACATCGACCTCCCGCTCGCCGGGCCACCGTCGGCCCACAGACCAGGCAGTACCCATTCGGGCGGTGGACCCGGTGCCGCCGCCGGAGTGGGATGGGGGTCGCGGCGCGGTCGCCGTCGGGAGGAGCGGTCGTGGACGGGCACTCACGCACGACCTGTGCGGTGGTGGGCGGTGGCCCGGCGGGGCTGTTCCTCGGTCTGCTGCTGGCCCGCGCCGGGGTCGCGGTGACCGTGCTGGAGAAGCACGCCGACTTCCTGCGGGACTTCCGCGGCGACACCGTCCACCCGTCGACGATGACGCTGCTGGACGAGCTGGGCCTGTGGCCCGCGTTCGCCGAGCTGCCGTGGAAGCCGATCGAACGCGCGGCGGTGGTCCTCGACGCGGGCGCGGCAACCGTCGCCGACCTCTCCCGGCTGCATCAACCGCACCCGTTCGTCGCGATGGTGCCGCAGTGGCACCTGCTCGACATGCTCGCGTCCGAGGCGGCCCGCGAACCGACCTTCACCCTGCTCCGACGGGCCCGGGTGGACGGCGTCGTGCGGACCGGCGACCGGGTCACCGGCGTCCGCTGGACCGACGCCGACGGTGCCACCCACGAGCTGGCCGCCGACCTCGTCGTCGCCTGCGACGGGCGGGACTCGGTGCTGCGCCGCGACTCCCGGCTCCCGGTGCACGACTTCGCGGTCCCGATGGACGTCTGGTGGTTCCGGTTGCCCCGCGGGGACGAGAGCGACCCCGCCGGTGCGCTGGCCAGGGTCTCCGGCGGACGCATGGTCATCATGCTCGACCGGGGCGACCACTACCCGGGGGCCTACCTACTGCCGCACGGCGACGACCCGCAGCGTCGCCGGGCGCCGATCGGCGAGCTCCAGGAGTCGCTGCGGACGATGCACCCCTGGCTCGGGGACCGCGTCTTCGGGGTGACGTCGTGGGACGACGTGAAACTCCTGCAGGTGACCCTGAACCGGTTGCGGCGCTGGTCGGCTCCCGGCCTGCTGTGCATCGGCGACGCCGCCCACGCGATGTCACCGGTCGGTGGGGTGGGCATCAACCTCGCCGTCCAGGACGCCGTCGCCGCGGCCCGCCTGCTCACCCCGGCGCTCGCCGTCCCGCACCCCGACCCGGCCGCCGTCGACCGTGCCGCGTCCCGGGTCCAACGGCGGCGGTGGTGGCCGACCGCGGTCACCCAGGCCGGTCAGCGGATCGCGCACCGCACCGTCATCAGGGCGGCCCTCTCCGGTCGTGGCGGTGGGCCACGGTTGCCGCTGCCGTTGCGGATCGTGTCGAAAGTGCGGCCGCTGCAGGCCATCCCGGCCCGCCTGATCGGCGTCGGGGTGCTGCCCGAACATGCCCCGGCGGCGGCGCGCCGGCCACCGACCGCACCCGTGGACGATCAGCCGGTGAACCCGTCCCGGTAGGCGACGATCTCGTCCGACACCCGGCGGCGGACGTCGTCCGGCGCGAACGACTGCTCCACCGCGGCCAGCGCCAGGTCGGCGATACCGGCCGGGTCGAGGTCGAGCAGCTCGGCGGCGACGGCGTACTCCCGGTTGAGGTCGGTGGAGAACATCGGCGGGTCGTCGGAGCCGATGCTCACCGGCACCCCGGCGGCGACCAGCGCCGGCAGCGGGTGCGCCGCCAGGTCCGGCACCGCCCGGGTGGCCAGGTTCGACGTCGGGCACACCTCCAGCGGGATCCGGTGCTCGACCAGGTACTCGACCAGCCGCGGGTCCTGGATGGCGGTGGTGCCGTGGCCGATGCGCTCGGCGCCCAGCACGCGGATCGCGTCCCACACCGTCTGCGGCCCGGTCGTCTCGCCGGCGTGCGGCACGCTGTGCAGGCCCACCGCCCGGGCGCGGTCGAAGTACGGCGCGAACTGCGGTCGGGGAACGCCGATCTCGGGTCCACCGAGCCCGAAGCTGACCAGCCCCGCCGGCTGCAACCGGGTGGCGACGTCCGCGGTGACCTCGGCGGCGGGGAGCCCGGACTCACCGGGGATGTCGAAACACCACCGCAGCACCACGCCCAGGTCGCGTTCGGCGGTCACCCGGGCGTCCTCGATCGCCTCCACCAGCGCCTCGGCCGGGATGCCCCGGCTGATCTGGGAGAACGGCGACACCGTGAGCTCGGCGTACCGGACGTTGAGCGCGGCCATGTCCACGGCGACGCCGTGCGTCAACGTCCACACGTCGGTCGCGTCGGTCACGAGATCGGCGACCGACAGGTACACCTCGACGAAATGCGCGAAGTCGGTGAACGTGAAGTAGTCGGCCAGGGCTTCCGGGTCGGCCGGCACCGGCGAGCCGGGGTGAGCGGCGGCCAACCGGGCCACCGTCTGCGGCGAGGCGGAGCCGATGTGGTGCACGTGGAGTTCGGCCTTGGGCAGGCCGGCGATGAAGCGGTCCCGGACGGCGGTCGACGGGGCATCGAGAGGCATCGGCACATCCTGGCAGACCGTTAGGCTCGCCCCATGCCACCCGCCAGCAGCCTCGATTCGGTCGGCGACCGGGACGGCTGGCGGTGCTGGCTGTGCGACGAGCCCGTCGACCCGGCGATGTCGGTGAACGACCCGCGGGGTCCGAGTGTGGACACCCGTGGTGCCGCCGCGGCCAAGGCGAAGAAGACCGGCCTCGATCCCGCCGACCGGCTCGCGCACCGGGCGTGCAACACCCGCAAGGGCGCCGTGGAGGCCGTCGTGCCGTGGCCGGACCGGCTGTTCGTCGCCGACCCGGCGCCGCTCATCGGCGTGGCCGAGCGACTCGCCCGCCGGGGCGGTCGCGAGGTCGTCGGCCGCTGCCCGACCCGCGAGGACGCCGAAGAGACCGCCGCGTGGCTGACCGACCGGTTCCGCCGGCTCACGCCGGGCACCCCCACGACCGCCTCGATCCAGCCCGGCGGTGGACAGTTCCTGGTCGCCCTCGAGCAGCCCCGCCGGCGCTGACCGGCTCTTCTCAGCCCCGCCGGGAGAACCGCAGCCCGCGGTCCAGTCGGCCGTGCCGGAGCGCCCAGCGGTCCAGCGGATAGTTCTGCCGGGACCGCCAGGGGGAGCGAGGTCCCTGCAGCGGCAACAGGTGTCGGCCGCGCTGCACGTAACCGGACTGCAGGTCGAACATCGGCGTGAACTCCTCACCGGGCCGCAACGCCGGCACCTCGGGGACGACGGTGTCGAAACCGTGCCGGCGCAGGTGACGCCAGAGCCGGCAGACCATCCCCGCGGTCAGGTCCGACTTCAGCGTCCAGGAGGCGTTCGCGTAGCCGACGGTGACCGCCAGGTTGGGCACTCCCGACAGCAGCATGCCGTTCCAGGCCACCGTCCGGGCCGGATCGACCGGCGCACCGTCCACGGTCAGCCGCAGGCCGCCGAGCACCAGGATATCCAGACCGGTGGCAGTGACCAGGATGTCGGCGTCCACCCGGTCACCGGAGCCGAGCCGTAGGACGTCCCGATCGACGGCGTCGACGGTGTCGGTGACCATCGTGACGGAGCCGTCGGCGACCAGGTCGAGCAGGTCGCCGTCGGGGACCAGACACAGCCGCTGATCCCACGGTCGGTACGGCGGGGTGAAGTGCCGGTCCAGCAACTCGTCCGGCAGGTGCCGGGCGGCCATCCGCCGCAGCAGGCGTTCGAGTACGGCGGGACGCCACCGGCTGAGCCGGTAGGTCAGCACGGACGCGACGCTGGACCGCCAGCGCAGCAGAGCGCGGACCGGCCGCCGGGGGAGGCGGCGCAGCAGCCCCGGGATGGCGGCGCCGGTGGGCAGCGCCGCGACCCAGGTCGGCGTCCGTTGGACCATCGTCACCGCCGCGCCCGCCCGGGCCAGGGCCGGCACCAACGACATCGCCGTCGCACCACTGCCGATCACCGCGACCCGCCGGCTCGCGACGTCGAGGTCGGCCGGCCACCGCTGCGGGTGCACCACCGGACCGGCGAACCCGGCCAGGCCCGGGAGGTCGGGCGTGAACCCGCGGTCCAGCCGGTAGTAGCCGGTGCACACCGACAGGAACGCGGCGGTCAGCGTCGACACCGAGCCGTCGGTCCGGCGGACGGTCACCGTCCAGCGGGCGTCGGACGACGACCACGCCGCCGCCTCGACGCGGTGGCCGGTACGGATCCGCTCGGTGACGCCGTACGTCCGGGCCGTCTCCCGCAGGTAGGCCAGGATCGCCGCACCGTCACCGAGCAGATCCGCCCCCGGCCAGGGGCGGAAATCGTAGGCCAGGGTGAGCATGTCGGAATCGGACCGGACCCCGGGGTAGCGGAAGACGTCCCAGGTGCCGCCGGTGGACTCGCGGGCCTCCAGGACCAGGACCGTCGCTTCCGGGCACTCGCGGGCGAGTCGGCAGGCGGTCCCGATCCCCGACAGGCCCCCGCCGACGACGAGCACGTCGTACTGCTCGGTCTTCGGGCGCTCCGTTCCCGCCCGGTCAGCCCAGGGTGACGAGGGTCCGCGGGTCGTCCCCGGGCAGGTCGCCGTCCACGGTAGCGGTGACCGTGGCGCCGTTGAACTGGATCTCGCCGCCGAAGTCGTCCAGGAAGGCGGTGTCGGCGGCGTCGCGCCCGGTGGCGATGCGCAGCAGGGAGGAGCGGGGCGCGAGCAGGGTCGCGTCGACCACCCGCCACACCCCGTCGACGTAGGCCTCGGCCACGGCGTGGAAGTCCATGGGCTGCAGACCGGGGGCGTAGACGGCCACCAACCGGGCCGGCACCCGGCGGGCCCTCAGGAAAGCAACGGCCAGGTGCGCGAAGTCCCGGCACACGCCCTGGCCGAGCAGGTAGGTGTCGACGGCACCTGGCGGGTGGTCGACGCGACCCTGCTCGCGCCCC
>JBQGEH010000243.1:0-6905 GCA_052039515.1 Nakamurella sp.
TCCGGGCGGGCTACCCTGGACGATCGATGGTGTATCTCGATCATGCCGCCACCACCCCGGTCCTGCCGGCCGTGGTCCGGGCGATGACGGAGGCGTTCGCCCACACGGGGAACGCCTCGTCACTGCACTCCGCGGGCCGGGCCGCCCGCCGTCGTGTCGAAGAGGCGCGGGAGTCCATCGCGGCCGCGCTCGGTGCCCGGCCCAGCGAGGTCGTCTTCACCTCCGGCGGCACCGAGTCGGACAACCTGGCCATCGTCGGTCTGTTCAAGGCCCGTCGCCGCGCCGACCCCGGCCGCCGGCGCATCCTGGCCAGCCCCACCGAGCACCACGCCGTGCTGGACGTCCTGGAGCACCTGGCCACCGAGGGCGAAGCCGTCGTCGACTGGCTCGAGGTCGACGACTACGGCCGGGTCCACGCCGACACCCTCGCCGCGGCCATCGCCGAGAACCCCGACGACGTCGCGCTGGTCACCGTGATGTGGGCCAACAACGAGGTCGGCACCGTCAACCCGGTGCGCGAGCTCGCCCAGGTGGCCCACGCCCGCGGCATCCCGCTGCACACCGACGCCGTGCAGGCCGTCGGCCAGCTCGCCGTCGACTTCGGGGCCTGCGAGGCCGACGCGCTCACCCTGACCGCCCACAAGCTGGGTGGTCCGACCGGTGTGGGCGCGCTGCTGCTGCGCCGCGACGCCGCCGTCGACCCGATCCTGTTCGGCGGCGGGCAGGAGCGCGGGGTGCGCTCGGGGACCCTGGACGTCGCCGGCATCGTCGGATTCGCGGTGGCCGTGCAGGACGCGGTCGGCGCACTGCCGGAGCGGCAGCCGCAGCTGGCCGCGCTGCGCGACGCCCTCGTCGAACGGGTCCGCGCGGTGGTCCCGGACGTGGTGCTGGCCGGTGACCCCGGACAGTCGCTGGTGGACGGCGGCCCGAGCCGGCTGCCGGGCAACGCCCACCTGCGTTTCCCCGACTGCGAGGGTGATTCGTTGCTGATGCTGCTGGACGCCCAGGGCATCGAGTGCTCGACCGGGTCGGCCTGCACCGCCGGTGTCGCCCGGCCCTCCCACGTCCTGCTGGCCATGGGTGTCCCGGAAGCCGAAGCCGTGGGGGCGCTGCGGTTCTCGTTCGGACACACCTCCACCGCCGCCGACGTCGACGCGGTCGTCGCCGCGATCGGACCGGTCGTCGAGCGCGCCCGTCGGGCCTGGCACGCCTCCCGCCGTCGGGTGGTGACCAGCGATGTCTGAGCCGCGGCTGCGGGTGCTCGCCGCGATGAGCGGCGGGGTCGACTCCGCGGTCGCCGCGGCGCTGGCCGTGGAGGCCGGTCACGACGTCACCGGCGTGCACATGGCGCTGTCCCGGCAACCGGGCACGTTGCGGACCGGCTCCCGGGGCTGCTGCACCATCGAGGACGCGATGGACGCCCGGCGGGTCTGCGACCTGCTCGGGATCCCGTACTACGTCTGGGATTTCTCGGCGGAGTTCGTCGAGGACGTGGTCGCCGACTTCCTGTCCGAGTACGCCGCGGGCCGTACGCCGAACCCGTGCCTGCGGTGCAACGAGAAGATCAAGTTCGCCGCCCTGCTGGACCGGGCGATCGCGCTCGGCTTCGACGCGGTGGACACCGGACACCACGTCCGTCTCGACGACGGGGAACTGCGCCGCACGGTGGACGCGGCCAAGGACCAGTCCTACGTGCTCGCCGTGCTGACCCGAGAACAGCTGGCGCACAGCATGTTTCCGCTCGGTGACCACACCAAGGAGTGGGTCCGGGCCGAGGCCGCCCGGCGCGGCTTCGCGGTCGCGGCCAAGCCCGACTCGTACGACATCTGTTTCATCCCGGACGGTGACACCCGCGGCTACCTCACCGAGAAGCTCGGTGCCCGCCCGGGGTCGGTCGTCGACGTGGAGACGGGCGCCGTGCTGGCCGAGCACGACGGCACCTACGGCTACACCATCGGCCAGCGCAAGGGTCTGGGCCTCGGCCGGCCCGCCGCGGACGGACGCCCGCGCTACGTGCTGGACATCGAGCCGGTCAGCGGGACGGTGACCGTCGGTGCGGCGGAACGGCTCTCGGTCTCGGTCATCTCCACCGGCGAACCCGTGTTCCCGACCGCGGGCACCCACGAGTTCCCGATGCGCACGGTCATCCAGGTCCGCGCCCACGGCGGAACCGCCGGTGCCAGCGCCGATCTCGTCGACGGTCGGCTGCGCATCACCCTCGACGCCCCGCTGCGGGGGATCGCCCCCGGTCAGACCGTGGTGCTGTACGACCCGACCGGTGAGCGGGTCCGCGCCTCGGCCACCATCCTGCGGGCGGCCTGAGTGACCGGCGCCGGAGACACCGCGCTCCCGGCCTGGCCGGCTGTCGCGGCCACCGGGTTGGGTCCGATGCCCGGCCGCGACGTCCTCGAGGCCGTGCGGATCGTGGTCGGCGAGGTACCGGAGCTGCCGTTCCTGCCGCAGCTGCCCGACCGTGGGGTCGGCGCCGATGCCGTCGGGCGCGGCATCGCGCTGCTGGTGGACATCTGGGCCGACGTCGTGCCCTCGGGGTGGCGGGTGTCGCGTCGCCCCACCCGCGACGTCCGCCGGGGGCGTGACCTGCTCGACCGGGACCTCGACGCCCTCGAGGAGCACGCGGCCGGCGCCGGCACCGTCAAGATCCAGGTCATCGGTCCGTGGACCCTGGGCGCCGGGCTCGAGACCTCCGGCGGACACCGCATGCTCACCGACGCGGGCGCGATGGACGACCTCGCCGCCTCGCTCGCCGAGGGGCTGGCCGGCCATGTGGCCGAGGTGCGGCGGCGGTTGCCCTCGGCCGGGGTGGTCCTCCAGCTCGACGAAGCCGAGCTGCCCGCCGTGTTGGCCGGAACGCTGCGTGGGGCCAGTGGTCTCACCACGGTGCGGGCGGTCGAGGCCGGCACCGTGCGCGACGGCCTGCGGACCGTGCTGGCCGCCGTGCCCGGGGTGCGGACCGCGCTCGACGCCGGACGCCGGCCGCCGTGGGCCTTGGTGGCGGACACCGGGTTCGATGCCGTCCGGGTCGATTTCACCACCCTGGGCCGCACCGCCGCCGAGCTCGATCCGGTCGCCGAAGCCCTCGAAGCCGGCACCGTGCTGCTGGCCGGGGTGGTGCCGGTCACCGGCCCGGGTGCGTCCGGGGGTGCGCCGGCGCCGTTGGCCGAGCGCGCCCGTCCCGTCACCGAACCGCTGCGGGCGATGGGTTTCGCCGATGCGGTGCTGGCCGAGCGCGTCATCCCCACCCCGGCGGACGGGTTGGCCGGGGTGACCGTGGCCGCGGCCGTGACCGCGCTGCGGTCGGCCCGCGACCTCGCCCGGCTGTTCGCCGAGTCGGCCGACCCGGAACGGGTCCGGCAGCCACACCCGGCCTGATCCGGCGCGAGACGCGTTCGTCACCGGCCCGTCCCGGTCCCACCGCCCCCACCATGTCGATCCCGGAGGACCTCTCAGATGGCGACGATCGAGATCCTGGGAGCCGCCGACGGTCTGCCCCGCACCGGACTCGTCCCGGGCGACATCGGTGACCCCGCCGCGGCCCGGGCGCTGGTCACCGCCCTGTATCCGGGGCGGGTCGGCGCCGACCTGCCGCCGCTGGACCTGCGGTCGGCGGTGCACCCCGAGGCGGGCCGGGCCTACGCCGGCGTCTTCCGCGACGCCGTGATCGTCTGTGGCGACGACCTGACCGATCTGGTCGACCTCGCGCCGGTGGCCGGCCGGCTCGGCCCGGGCCGGACCGTCGTGCGGCTGCAGGTCAGCAGCGTCACCGAGAGCGCGGGCCTGGAGATCCTCGGCCCGGACGGCTCGACGGTGCGGGACGTGATGCTCGTCGGCGAGCAGGGCGTGGTCGTCGACGACGGTCCCCGGCTGGACTTCGAGCGGCCCTTCTTCGCCGGTGAGCGCGACCCGGACGGCGCCTACGCGGTGGTGAACGGCCCGGCCATGCCCTTCGACGCCGTCGACTACGGCCAGGAGGCGCTGCGCACCCTGTTCGGGTTCGCGGTCGACGGCCGCCGGCCCGGCGACCTCGACGCCCGCCACGTCCTGCTGCACGGCTTCGCCGTCGACCCGGCCGGCGACGACGGGGACCGGTCCGTCGGCGACGTCGGAACCGGAGCCGACGTGCCCGACGTCCTTCCCGACCCGGTTCCGCCCAGCCGGGCCGCCCCGTCACGTCCGGTCGATCGACGTCCCGGTCCCGCCGACGACGGACCCGCGGGCGCCGGGGCGCGTACCGGGGCCACGCCCGACCCCGGGCCGGCGCCGTCGCCGTCCGGCGGGTCCTGGTGGTCGCGGCTGCTCGACCGCCTCTTCGGCTGACGCGGGCTCGTCACCCGGGGGTCACTGTCGGGGTGCCGTCGTAACCTGTGGCGCGTGAGCGCACCCAGCGAAGGACCCACCGACACGGTGACCGCCGCCGACCTCGAAGCCGCCCTGCCCGACCCGGGTCCCGTGGCCGACGGACCGGTGACCGACCCGGACGTCGCCCGCCGGCACGGCGAGCTCGCCGACGAGATCAGCGGTCACCAGTTCCGGTACTACGTCCAGGACGCGCCGACGATCACCGACGCCGCGTTCGACGCCCTGCTGCGTGAACTCACCGCCATCGAGGAGGCGCACCCGGAGCTGGTCACCCCGGCCTCGCCGACGCAGCGGGTGGGCGGCGGCTTCGCCACCGAGTTCGCGACCGTGCAGCACCGCGAGCGGATGCTGTCGCTGGACAACGTCTTCTCCGCCGACGAGCTGTCGGTCTGGCTGGAGCGCGCCGAGCGCGACGCGGCCGGCCCGGTGCACTGGCTCACCGAGGTCAAGATCGACGGGTTGGCGGTCAACCTGCGCTACGAGCACGGCCGGCTCACCCTCGCCGCCCCGCGCGGAGACGGCACCACCGGCGAGGACGTGACGCTCAACGTCCGCACCATCCGCGGGGTCCCCGAGCAGCTCGCCGCCGACGGCGGCCACGACGTCCCCGAGCTCGTCGAGATCCGCGGCGAGGTCTTCTTCCCGCTGGACGGTTTCGCCGAGCTCAACGCCTCTCTCGTGGCCGCGGGCAAGGCGCCGTTCGCCAACCCCCGCAACTCCGCGGCCGGGTCGCTGCGCCAGAAGGATCCGCGGGTCAGCGCCGCCCGGCCGCTGCGCATGCTGTGCCACGGCATCGGTGCCCGGGTCGGCTTCGACATCACCCGGCAGTCGGAGGCCTACGAGCGGCTGCGCGCCTGGGGGCTGCCGGTGTCCGACCACAACCTCGTCGTCGACACCCCCGCCGAGGTGCTGCAGCGGGTCGAGTACTGGCGTGAGCACCGCCACGACATCGAGCACGACATCGACGGTCTCGTCGTCAAGGCGGACGAGATCGCGGTGCAGCGGCGGCTCGGCACGACGTCGCGGGCGCCGCGGTGGGCGATCGCCTTCAAGTACCCGCCGGAGGAGGTCAACACCCTGCTCCGCGACATCCAGGTCAACGTCGGCCGGACGGGCCGGGTGACGCCGTTCGCGGTGCTGGAGCCGGTGCTGGTGGCGGGATCGACGTTGAGCATGGCCACCCTGCACAACGCCGGCGAGGTGGTCCGCAAGGGCGTGCTGATCGGCGACACCGTGGTGGTCCGCAAGGCCGGGGACGTCATCCCCGAGGTGCTCGGACCGGTCGTCGAGCTGCGCGAGGGGCGGCAGCTGCGGGAGTTCGTGATGCCCACCCACTGCCCGGAGTGCGGCACCGCCCTGCGCCCGATGAAGGAGGGGGACATCGACATCCGGTGCCCCAACGCGCGGTCGTGTCCCGCGCAGCTGCGGGAGCGGGTGTTCCACCTCGCCGGCCGCGGTGCCTTCGACATCGAGGGCCTGGGGTACGAGGCGGCCACCGCGCTGCTCGCGGCCGGCGTCATCACCGACGAGGGAGATCTGTTCGATCTCACCGAGGACGACCTCCGCCGGGTCGGGTTGTTCCTGCGGGCCAAGGACGACCAGCTCACCGAGGTCGGCCGGCGGCTGCTGCGCAACCTCGACGCCCGCAAGGACCAGCCGCTCTGGCGGGTGCTGGTCGCGCTGTCCATCCGGCACGTCGGTCCGACGGCGGCCCGGGCGCTCGCGCAGGAGTTCGGCTCGATGGAGGCCATCCGTGCCGCGTCGCAGGCCGACCTCGCCGCGGCCGAGGGCGTCGGCCCGACGATCGCCGGGGCGTTGACCGAGTGGTTCGCCGTCGACTGGCACGCCGAGATCGTCCGCAAGTGGACGGCGGCCGGGGTGCGGATGGCCGACGAGCTGACCGACCGGCCGGAGCAGACGCTGGCGGGTCTGTCAGTGGTGGTCACCGGCTCCCTGGAGTCGTTCTCCCGCGACGACGCCAAGGCGGCGCTGCTGGAGCGCGGCGCCAAGGCGGCCGGCAGCGTGTCGAAGAAGACGGCCTTCGTGGTGGTGGGGGAGTCGCCCGGCTCCAAGGCCGACAACGCGGTCAAGCTCAAGGTGCCGGTCCTGGACGAGGACGGCTTCCGCATCCTGCTCGAGCAGGGCCCGGACGCCGCCCGGGCGGTGGCCACCGTCGGCGACGGGAGTGAGCCCGAGCCCACCGACGTCCAGGATCCGGCCGCGGACGGCGCCCTGACGCCGCCGGCGAAGCGGCCCCGACGCCGGACGAAGGCCGCCGCGCCGGCCGCGGACTCCGGGTCCGCCGAGGCGGCCGGGTCCGGTGCCGAGCCGGCCGTGACCGATCCGGCGGAGCCCGATGCGGCGCCACCGGTGAAACGGGCCCGGGCCCCCCGCCGGACGAAGGCCGCCCCGGAGCCGACAGATCCCGATGCCGCCGCGGCCCCCGACACCGCGGCCCCCGACACCGCGGCCCCCGACTCCGCGGCCCCCGACACCGCGGCCCTCGACACCGCGACCCCCGACACCGC
>JBQGEH010000244.1:0-4119 GCA_052039515.1 Nakamurella sp.
CGCTCGGTGACCTTGTCGATGGCCACGTGGTACGGCATGATCAGGTGCGCATCCGCGCTGATCAGCAGGTTCGAGGTGTCGACGGAGCGCTCCTCGAGACCGCCCAGTTCGCGCAGCAGCACGGCCGGGTCGATGACCACCCCGTTGCCGATGACGTTCTTCACGCCGGGGGTGAGGATGCCGGACGGGATCAGATGCAGGGCGAAGCTCTGGCCGTCGGGCAGCACGACGGTGTGGCCGGCGTTGTTGCCGCCCTGGTAGCGCACCACCCACTGGACGCGCTCACCGTAGAGGTCGGTGGCCTTGCCCTTGCCCTCGTCGCCCCACTGGGCACCGATCAGTACGACGACCGCCATGAGTGCATCTCTTCCTGTGTGCCCGCACGCGGAGGCGCGGGACGCCCGCTCCGCAACCGTCGTAGCGCCGCTACATTCGCGGGGTGCCACCATGCCGAGGTGAAAGGGTAACCGGTTGTCCGAGCTGACCGTAATCTGCGCACGGCCCGACGGTCAGGACGAGGCGACCGGCCCTCGCGTGTCCCCGGTGCTGGCCGCGGTCGCCGCACACACCGACCGGGTGCACTTCGTCGGCCGGTTCCCCAACGCCGACATCGACCCGCTGCTCGTCGGCCGGGTGGTCGTCATCGGTGAGCAGAACCAGCTCGCCGCGGTCGTGCTCCGGATGTTGCGGCGCGGCCTGCTCGGCGCCCCTGACACCGGCCCGCCGCCGCAGGTGACACCGGTCGGCTACATCCCGTTGGCGCGCAACGACGTCAGCCGCCGCTGGCACCTGGACGTCGGGGTCGCGGCGGTCGAACGGGCCTGCGTCGGGGAGGTCCACCCGGTGCCACTGGCCCGCGACGACAACGGCGGCGTGCTGCTGGGCACCGGCGAGATCGACGCACCGGCCGGGACCGCCTACCTGGACGAGCACGTGGTGCTCCGCGGCCGCGCCGACCGGCTGGTGGTGCAGCCGCAGGCCCCGGCGGGACTCGCGGTGACCGTCGAGCGGCGGCGGCCGCTCAAGCTGCCGCCGAAACGGCAGACCCAGCACGGCCGGGCGTTGACGATGGGATTCGACGCCCCGACCCCGGTGGTCGCCGACGGCGTCCCACGGCCCCGGGAGATGCGGCGCTGGACGTGGTACGCCCACACCGAGCCGCTGTACCTGGCCCGGCCGGCCGGCTGAGGGAACCGGCCGTACCGAGCTCGTCGGATCAGGGCAGCAGCCTCGTGGGGATGTCGGGGTCGGCGTCCAGCAGGAAGGCGCGGATCCGGGCCACCTCGGGCGCCTCCTCGATGGCCGCGGCGGCCTGACCGAGGGCCGAGAGTGCCCGCAGGAACGCCTGATTCGGCTCGTGCGACCACGGGACGGGACCGGCGCCCTTCCAGCCGCTGCGCCGCAGCCGGTCCAGGCCGCGGTGGTAGCCGACCCGGGCGAAGGCGTACGCGCGGATCTCCTCGCCCTGGTCCAGCGCCTCCTCGGCGAGCAGCGCCCAGGCCAGGCTCGAGTCCGGGTGGTCGCGGGCGGCGTCGGCGGGTGCGGTGCCGGCGGCGAGGTCGGCGGCGGCCGGGTCCTCGGGCAGGTGGGTGGGCGGCGGGCCGAGCAGGTTGGGACGGGTCATGGCTCCCATCCTCGCAAGCGCGGCCGGGTCCGGTGCACCCGGCGGACGTACCGTGACGGGATGGACGGACGCGCCGCCGGCGGGCTGCTGCTCGCGGTGGCGCTGGCCGCGGGCCTCACCGGCGCCCGGCTGCTGCACCCGCCGGTCGTGGACGGTGCCGCCCTGGCCCTGCCGCCGCCCCCGGCACCCGCCGTCGGGACCTGTCTGGCCGGCGGCGTCACGTCCTCGTGGGGGGCGGGCGGGGAGCTGCGGCCCAGTCCGACCGTGTACGTGCCCTGCGACCAGCCGCACCGGGCGGAGGTGGTCGCGGTGATCGACCCGCTGCCGCCCGGACCGGTGACCGTCTTCGACCGCTGCGCGGCGGCGACCGACGTCGCGGCCTATCTCGGCACCGGTACGGACGGCTGGCGGGTGGAGCTGCAGATGCGCACCACCGCCTCCGGTCCGGACGCCCGGCAGGTCGCGGCCGGTCAGCGGTGGGCGGCGTGCGTGCTGGTCGACGACGTCGGGCCGGCGCTGACCGCGCCGCTGGCCGGGGCCGCGACCCGCCACGCCGTGCCGCCCGAGGTCGGGGTGTGCTTCGACGGCACCGCGACCGACCTCGCGTACCGCGGTACCTCACCGTGCCAGGCGCCGCACGGCGGCGAGCTGTTCGGCAGCCGCCCCGTCGACGCCGCCGCCGACCCGGCGCAGCTCACCGCGTCGTGCCGAACGCTGGTGGCCGCGGACACCCGGCGCCCGGACCTGGTCGACGATCCCGCACTGCGGGTCGAGGCGGTCGTCGCGCCGGACGTCACCGTCGACGGGGTGCTGTTCGACACGCGGTCCGGCGCGGCGCCGGACGGATCCACCGGCACCGCCCGGTGCGTCGTCTTCGCGGACGGCGGCCCGGGCCTGACCGCCTCGCTGCGGTTGCTGGGCGACGCGCCCCTGCCGTGGGCGGGCTGAACCCCGCCGGCGCGCTCAGCCCAGATCGCGCAGGGTCTCGAGGAACTCGTCGGCCATCGCGAGTTGGCTGCGCAGCTTCTCGCGGCGCTCGGCGGCCGCCGTCCGGAACTGCTCGAGGCGGGCCCGCAGCGCCGGGTCGTCCGCGCTGTCGCCGCCCAGCGCGTCGACCACGGCGAGCAGGTCGCGCATCTCGTCGATGCTGAAGCCCAGCGGCTTCATCCGCCGGATCACCATCAGCCGGTCCTGGTCGGCCGCGCTGTAGAGCCGGAACCCCCCGGCGCTGCGGGCCGACGGGGTCAGCAGGCCCTCGTCGTCGTAGTGCCGGATCGTGCGCAGCGAGAGCCCGGTGCGCTCGGCCAGCTCGCCGATCTGCATCAGTGCCGGCACACCCCGCTCCGTCCCGGTGGTGACGGTCACCACCTCATGCCGACTCAACCCTCACGTGAGGGTAGAGTCGGCCGCGTCCTCCCGCCGGCCCGACACCGCGTCGCGCCGCTGCACCCGCATACCCCCGCACGGATCTCCGTGCCCTCTCCTGCCCTGCGCCGGCCCGCCTGGCTGCAGCCCCGCGTCCTGCGCACCGAGGTGCTCGCCGGTCTCGTGGTCGCGCTCGCGCTCATCCCCGAGGCGATCTCGTTCTCGATCATCGCCGGTGTCGACCCCCGGGTCGGCCTGTTCGCGTCCTTCACCATGGCCGTCTCGATCGCCTTCCTCGGCGGCCGCCCGGCGATGATCTCCGCGGCCACCGGCGCCGTCGCACTGGTGGTGGCGCCGCTCGTCCGTGAGCACGGCCTGCCCTATCTGATCGCGGCGGTGCTGCTGGCCGGCGTCCTGCAGATCGCGCTCGGCCTGCTCGGGGTGGCCCGCCTGATGCGGTTCGTCCCGCGCAGCGTGATGGTCGGCTTCGTCAACGCGCTGGCCATCCTGATCCTCACCGCGCAGCTCCCCCAGCTGGTGGACGTGCCGTGGCTGGTCTATCCGTTGGTGGCGGCCGGCCTGGCCATGATCTACGGACTCCCCCGGCTCGTGAGAGCCGTTCCCGCGCCGCTCATCTCGATCGTCGTGCTGACCGTCCTGGTCGTCGCGACCGGGATGGGCGTCCCCACCGTGGCCGACCAGGGCGAGCTCCCCGACCGCCTGCCCACCCTCGGCCTCCCCGACGTGCCGTTCACCCTGGAGACCCTGCGCATCCTCGCCCCGTTCGCGATCGGGATGGCGTTGGTGGGCCTGCTGGAGTCGCTGATGACGGCCAAGCTCGTCGACCAGATCACCGACACCCCGTCGGACAAGACCCGCGAGTCGTGGGGACAGGGTGCGGCCAACGTGATCACCGGGCTGTTCGGCGGTATGGGCGGCTGCGCGATGATCGGCCAGACCATGATCAACGTGAGGTCCGGTGCCCGGACCCGGCTCTCGACCTTCCTGGCCGGCGCGTTCCTGCTCGTCCTGGTCGTGGCCCTCGGCGACGTCGTCGGACGGATCCCGATGGCGGCCCTGGTCGCGGTGATGATCATGGTGTCGATCTCCACCTTCGACTGGCACTCCGT
>JBQGEH010000245.1:0-2473 GCA_052039515.1 Nakamurella sp.
GCCGGCGACATCCTGGCCAGCGGCACCGGGGTCAAGGCGTCCGGCTACCGCGACAAGATGAACGAGGCCGGGCCGCACCGGTTCTGGGCCGAGCAGATCATGCTGCGGGCGAAGGTCTTCGGGGTGGCCGGCCCGGACACCAACTTCGTGGACTTCCTCGCCGCCCTGGTCCGCCCGTGACGGCCGCCCCACGACGTACCGACGGCTGGGTCGGCGACCGCTTCGGCGTCCGGCTGCACACCGGCGACGCGCCGTCGGGCTGGGAGCTGCCCGACCTGGTCGGACTGGCCCTGCGGCGCAACCCGCGCCGCGCCCACCTGCTGGTGTCGACCGTCCTCGGCAAGCACATCCCGGTGGCCCCCGAGCTGGTCCGCGGCTCCGGACAGCTGCTCGGGCTCCAGGTCGCCCCGACGCTGGGCGACGTCGCGCCCGACCGGGTCCGCGCCGCCGCGGCGGCGCTGCGGGCGGGGGACACGGGGCCGGTGCAGGCGCTCGCCGCCGGACGTCGCTCCGGCACCCCGACCGCGGTGTTCGGCTTCGCCGAGACCGCCACCGGGCTCGGGCACTGCGTCGCCGAGGCGTTGCAGCCCCGCGTCTGCCTGCACTCGACGCGTCGTGAGGTGGCGGACGTGCCGGTCGCGCTCCGGTTCGAGGAGGGCCACTCGCACGCCACCGCGCACCTGGTGCAGCCGGCGCCGGACGCCCTGCTGACCGCCGGCGGCGCCGACGAGGTGCTGGTGCTGGTCGACGACGAGCTGTCCACCGGCACCACCGCGATGGCCGCCATCACCGCCCTGCAGGCGGTCGCCCCACGCCGGCGCTACGTCGTCGCGGCGCTGATCGACCTGCGCAGCGCCGCCGACGCCGACCGGCTCGACGCCTTCGCCGCCGCCCACGACCTCACCGTCGACGTGGTCGCGCGGGTGTCGGGGACGGTGGACCTGCCGGCCGGGCTGGCGGCGGCGGCCGCTGCGCACATCGCCGACCACCCGGCACCGGCGCCCCACGCGGCACCGGCCGCCGACGTGCGCCGGGTCGAGCTCCCGTGGCCGGCCGAACTGCCCGCCGGCGGTCGGCACGGGCTGCCGTCGACCGCGGCGGGCGACTGGGAGCGGGCCGTCGGCGCGGCCGCCGACGTGCTCGACGCGGCTGTACCGGCCGGACGGGTGCTGGTCGTCGGCACCGAGGAGTTCATGTACCTGCCGTTGCGGCTGGCCGCAGCGCTCGCGGACGACCGTCGTGAGGTGCGGTTCCAGACCACCACCCGGTCACCGGTGCACCCGGTCGCCGACCCCGGCTACCCGGTCCGCCGCGCCCTCACCTTCACCGCCCCGGAACCCGACCCCGACGGGGTGCCCCGCCATCTGTACAACGCCGCCTGGGACGACGGCACCGAGGCCGACGCCGTCGTCGTGGTGGTCGACCGGGCCGCCGACACACCGGCGCTGACCGCGGCGGGCGGACTGACCGCCGCCGTCGCGGCCCTCGGCGTACCGGTCGTCCTGGCCGTCGTCCCCGATGCCGTGCCGCCCCGAACCGGAGACCCCGCATGACCCGCCTGCTGCGCCCCCTGCCGCCGCCGCTGATCGGCCCCGGCTTCGGCTCCTACCGTCCGGACGAGGTGAGCTGGCTGCTCACCGACCTGTCCCACGTCGCGCTGGAGGCCGACACCGCGTCCCGCGAGCAGCGCATCCAGTCGGGCCGGGCGCACTACGCGGAGTCGCTGCCGATCGAGTACCAGCCCGACGAGGCGTATCAGCGGTTGTTCACCGAGGTGCTGGCGGGCAGCGCCGACCGGTTGGCCACCGCCGTCGGGCTGGTCACCGAACTGGTGCTGGCCGAGCGCGGGGACGACGTCACGCTGGTGTCGCTGGCCCGCGCCGGCACGCCGGTCGGCATCCTGATGCGCCGCTGGGCGGCCCGCCGCGGCCTGGAGCTGCCGCACTACGCGGTGAGCATCGTCCGCGGCCGGGGGATCGACGAGGTCGCGCTGGCCTACCTCGCGCACCACCACGACCCGGCCTCGGTGGTGTTCGTGGACGGTTGGACCGGCAAGGGCGCCATTGCCCGCGAGCTGCACGCCGCGGTCACCGCGGTGGCCGCCGCCGGTGGGCCCGTCTTCGACCCGTCGCTGGCCGTGCTCGCCGACCCGGGTGCGTGCGTGTCGACCTACGGCACCCGGGACGACTTCCTCATCGCCTCGGCCTGCTTGAACTCGACCGTGTCGGGACTGGTGTCGCGCACCGTCCTGAACGACCAGCTGATCGGGCCGGACGACTTCCACGGCGCCAAGTTCTACGCCGACCTGGCCGGCGCCGACCGCTCCGGCGAGCTGCTCGACGCGGTGAGCGCCCGCTTCGACGCCGTCGCCGCGGACGTCGCCGCGCAGCTGCCGGCCCTGCACGACGCCGACCGGACGCCGACCTGGGCCGGTTGGACGGCGGTGGAGGACATCCGCCGTCGCTACCGGGTG
>JBQGEH010000246.1:0-2316 GCA_052039515.1 Nakamurella sp.
TGTTGCTGTGGTCGGGACGTCAGCCCGCGTCGGGGGTGGCCAGTGCGGAGAGCAGCCCAGGACCGTATCCGGCCGGCCAGGACAGCCCGGCGGCGCTGGGTGGCTCGACCACGACCCGGTCGGGCGCCCAGGCCGGCGTGACGACGCTCGCGATCAGTGCGAACCCCGCCGGGTCCAGCAGTCGCAACGCCTTGCTCGCGCCCGCCGGGGCCACGACCACCGGCCGCTCGTCGCCCGGCCCGTTCCCCAGGACGTGCCGTCTGACGGTCGTCCCGACGGCGACGAAGTACTCGACCGGCCCGCCCTCGACCAGCACGTGCACATCGTCGGACGCCAGCCGGTGCCAGTGGTTGACCGGACGTTCGGCGTCCAGCAGGTACCAGATCGAGCTGTGCGCCGGCAGTTCCGCGTCGCCTGTCCGGACCGGCAGGGACGACGCCGACAGCGGTGCCCACCAGCCCGATTCCAGCGGCAGCTCGACCAGGTCGAGCCGGTCGCGCCACCACCGGGCCCGGGGGTGCACCTCGGTCACCGACGCGCCCGCCCGCCCGGTGCGTCACGACGCAACCGTCGGTAGGCCAGGAACAGGCCGGCGAAGGCCGCCAGCGCACACACCACCGGGACGGTCGACCACCCCGATCCCGCGGTCGGGACGACCACCGGCGTCCACATCGTCACCAGCGCCACCGCGTCGAGGATCGCCACCGCAGGCACGATCGGGGCGATGCGCCAGAGCGACCGCACGAACGGTGCGGTCTGCCGGCCGGCCCGCCAGGCGAACCAGCCGCCACCCGCCAGCACCAGCACGGTGACGACAGCGGGCACGGCGACCGCGGGGATGGTCTTCGCCAGGTGCACGATCCGCAGCCCGACGAGCATCAGCCCGGCCCACCAGTGGAGCATCCGGACGAACACCAGCCGCAGGTTCCACACCCCTTCCGACAGCTGGGGGTCGAGGGTGACGGCGCCGCTGAACGCCCTGGCGGCACCGGCCAGTGAACCTCTGCGCAGATCCATCCGGCCCAGTTCGTGCCGGGCGACGGCGTGCGCCGGATCGATGCGCAACGCCTGCGCGAAGCGCTCTCGGGCACGGCGTCGGTCACCACCCGCGTCGGCGACGGACCCGGCCAGGCAGTGCACGTCGGCGTTGTCGGGCGCGAGCCGGACGGCCTCGAGGGCGGCGTACTCCGCCTTCTCGGGGTGGCCGGCCCGCAGCCGGCTCAGGGCCAGCACGTAGTGACCCTGCCAGGCCCCGGGGCGTGACCGGACGGAGCGGTCCGCGAGCCCGACGGCCTCGTCGGGCCGTCCCGAAGCCACCAGCGCCAAGGCCGCGAGCCGCAGCGCGAGATCGTGCTCACCGTGCTGCAGGGCCCGGCGCGCGAAGTCCAGCGCCTGCTCCGGGTCGTCGTCGACGGTCGCCCGGGCGGCCAGGGTCAGGGCATGGACATCGTCCGGGTCCGTGCCGAGGTGCCGGAGCGCGATCTGCAGACCGTCGCGGTGCCGGCCGGCGTCGACGAGCATGTCCCCGCGGCGCAGGTCCTCGGCCGTCACAGCTTCTTCATCCGTTTCAAGTAGCCCCGCAGATCGCGGTAGGTCCCGTCATCGTGGCCGAACAGCACCACGTTGCGGGCGGTCTCGAACCACGGCCCGGTGGATGCGGGCGTCGATCGGACGGCGGCCAGCAGGTCGGTCATGGCGACCGGCCGGACCGTGCCGGAGCGGGCGCTGTCCAGCAGGGCCGACTCCACCGCCGCTTCGCAGATCAACGCGATGTCCGCCCCGGACAGGCCGTCGGAGACGTCGGCCAACCGGTCCGGGTCGATCGGACCGACCGGGCGGTCCTTGAGGTGGTGGCGGAAGATCTCGGCCCGGGCGGCCCGGTCCGGCGGCAGCACGAGAACCGTCCGGTCGAACCGGCCGGGCCGGCGCAACGCGGGATCCACGTCCCAGGGTTGGTTGGTCGCGCCGAGGACGAACACCCCCTCGTTGTCGGTGCCGACGCCGTCGAGCTCGGTCAGCAGCTGGTGGACGACGCCGTGCGGGAGCTGCCGGTTCGAGCTGCGTCGCTGGCCCAGCGCGTCCAGCTCGTCGAGGAACAGCACACAGGGAGCGTGGCGGCGGGCCAGCTGGAACGCCTCGTGCACGTTCTGCACGCTCACCCCGAAGTACGGGTCGAGGATGTCGGCGACCCCGACCGAGAGGAACGACGCCCCCAGTTCACCGGCCACGGCACGCGCCAGGAACGTCTTCCCACACCCGGGCGGGCCGTACAGCAGCAGACCGCCCCGCAGGCTCTTGCCGAAGTGCCGGCGCAGC
>JBQGEH010000247.1:0-4320 GCA_052039515.1 Nakamurella sp.
CCGACGGTGCGGACAACCTGGCCGGCCGGGCCGTGCTGCTGCTGGCCGAGCACGTCGGACGCCACCCCGGGGTGCGGGTCGAGATCACCAAGCAGATCCCGGTCGCCGGTGGCATGGCCGGCGGCAGCGCCGATGCCGCCGCGGCCCTGCTGGGCGCGGCTCAGTTGTGGCACCTGGACCTGCCGCGGTCGGCGCTGGTGGAGCTGGCCGCCGAACTCGGCAGCGACGTCCCCTTCGCGCTGACCGGGGGCACCGCGATCGGCACCGGGCGGGGCGAGCAGATCGCGCCGGTGCTGACCCGGCACCAGTGGCACTGGGTGCTGGCCATCGCCGGCGGCGGCCTGTCCACCCCCGCCGTCTACGGCGAGCTCGACCGGCTGCGCGAGCAGTCCGACGCACCCCGGGTCGGCCCGGTGGAGGACGTGCTCGCGGCGCTGGCGCGACCCGACGCCGATGCGCTGGGCGCGGCGCTGGGCAACGACCTGCAGGCGGCCGCCATCTCGCTGCAGCCGTCGTTGCGCCGGGTGCTCTACGCCGGCACCGCCGAGGGCGCGCTGCACTGCCTGGTCAGCGGCTCCGGCCCGACGGTGGCGATGCTGTGCGCCGACGCCGACCACGCCGCCGACGTCGCCGCCCGGGTCGCCGGGCTCGGCGTGTGCCGGACCGTCCGGGTCGTGCACGGCCCCGTCCCCGGCGCCCGCGTCCTCTAGCTCCCGCACCGCTCCCCGGAGTGGACGAAGTTCCCGCACATCGACAGAGAACGGCTGTTCCGCACATGGCAAACCTGGTCAACCTGGAGGGTGTGACCGTCGTCGTCGGCCACCGCAACCTGCTCGAGAAGATCTCGCTCGGCGTCCAGACCGGAGACCGAATCGGCGTTCTCGGCCTCAACGGGTCGGGCAAGTCGACGCTGCTGTCGGTGCTGGCGGGGCTGCGCGAGCCCGACGCCGGCCGCGTCTCCACCGGCCGCGGGACCCGCATCGCGGTGGTCAGCCAGAAGTCGGAGCTGGCCCCCGGACGCACCGTCCGCGACGTCGCGCTCGGTGACTTCGGTGGTGGGGACGACGCCGACCACGGTGCCGACTACCGCTGGGCCTCGGATTCGTCCGTCCGCTCCATCCTGGACGGCCTGGGTCTGGGCAACATCGGTCTGGACACCCTGGTGGACAACCTCTCCGGCGGCGAGCGGCGCCGGGTCGCACTGGCCGCGGCACTGGTCACCGACGCCGACCTGCTCGTCCTCGACGAGCCCACCAACCACCTCGACATCGAGGGCGTGGCCTGGCTCGCCGCGCACCTGGTCGCCCACCGCGGCGCCGTCGTCGTCGTCACCCACGACCGCTGGTTCCTCGACGCCGTGGCCACCCTGACCTGGGAGGTCGTCGACGGCGAGGTGTTCATCCGCGAGGGCGGCTACAGCGACTGGGTGTTCGCCCGTGCCGAGCGGCTGCGGCTGGCCGGTGCGGCGGAGGAGCGCCGGCAGAACCTGGCCCGCAAGGAGCTCGCCTGGCTGCGCCGCGGCGCCCCGGCGCGCACGTCCAAGCCGAGGTCCCGCATCGAGGCCGCCGAGGCGCTGATCGCCGACGTGCCCGAGCCGCGGGACACCGTCCAGCTGTCCGCCTTCGCCCGCAAGCGTCTCGGGCGCGACGTGCTCGACATCGAGGACGTCACCGCGCAGGTCGTGGCGACCGACCGCAGCGATCGGGTGTTGCTCGATCACGTGACCTGGCGGATCGGGGCCGGCGACCGGATCGGCATCGTCGGGGTGAACGGTTCGGGCAAGACGACGCTGCTCAAGGTGCTGCTCGGCGAGTACCCACTGGCCGGCGGCACGGTCAAGCGGGGGCAGACGGTGAGCCTGGGCTACCTGTCGCAGGACGTCACCGAGCTGCCCGGGGAGCTGCGACTGCTGGAGGCGGTCACCGAGGTGGCGCGGGTGGTCAACCTCGGCGGCAAGGACCTCACCGCCGGGCAGCTGTGCGAACGGTTCGGCTTCGGCACCCAGCAGCAGTGGACCTACGTCAAGGAGCTGTCCGGTGGCGAGCGGCGGCGGCTGCAGCTGCTGCGCATCCTGATGGCCGAGCCCAACGTGCTGATCCTCGACGAGCCGACCAACGACCTGGACACCGACACCCTGCAGTCGCTGGAGGACCTGCTGGACGGTTGGGCGGGGACGATGATCGTCGTCTCGCACGACCGGTACCTCATCGAACGGATCTGCGACGACGTCGTGGCGCTGTTCGGGGACGGGAAGATCACCCAAATCATCGGGGGTGTGCCGGAGTACCTGCAGCGGCGGGCGGCCGCGCTCGCGGCGACCCCCAAGCCGGTCGCCGGGGCGGCGGGTCGCCCCGGACCGGCGGCGCCGGCCGCGCCCGCGGTGGACAAGCGGCTCGCCCGCAAGGAGCTGCAGAAGCTCGAGAAGCGCCTCGAGTCGCTGGACCGCAAGGAGCGCGACCTGCACGCGGCGATGGCCGACGTGGGGTCGGACTACGCCCGGGCCGCCGAACTGGACGCCCAGCTCGCGGCCGTCCGGGCGGAGAAGGACGACGTGGAACTGGAGTGGCTGGGCGTCGCCGAGCAGCTCGAGGAGGCCTGAGTCGGCTCGCTGTCCCGCCGCCCCAACGCCGGATCCTGGCGGTTTCAGTCCGTGTCGCGGAGGGGAACCGCCCCGATCTGTCGGGACGGGCGTCACGGGCGGGCGCAGCAGGGGTGAGTGACGCTCAGTAGGAGTCGCGGACGAGCCGCTCGATCGCAGCGCGCTGCGGCGAGGAGACGCTGGCCCCGGGCACCGTGGTGGCCAGCGCCCCGGCGGCACAGGCGAACTGCAGGGCGGCCAGCGGCTCCCGGCCCTCCGTCCAGGCGACGGCCAGCGCCCCGGTGAAGGCGTCGCCGGCGCCGGTGGTGTCCACCGCGAGGACCGGCGGCGCCGGCACCGTGAGGTCCTGCCCGTCCGGCCCCCGGTAGCGGGCGCCGCGGCCCCCGAGGGTGGTCACGACGTGGAAGACGCCGTCCAAGGCGTCGGACCCGACGTCGGCCGCCTCGTGCTCGTTGAGCACCAGGACGCTGGTGTTGGACAGCAACGCCCAGCTCAGCGGTTGCATCGGCGACGGGTTGAGCAGGAACGGCTTCCCCGCCGCGGCCGCCACCGCCGCCGCGTGCACGACGGTCGGCACCGGGATCTCCAGCTGACAGACCACCATCGCCGACTCCGCCAGGAGCTCCTGCTCGGCCGCGGTCAACTCGGTCACCGCCGCGTTCGCGCCCGGCACCACGACGATCGAGTTCTCCGCCGCATCGTCGACGGTGATGGCGGCGACGCCGCTCGGACCGGCCACCTGCCGCAGCGCCGCGACGTCCACCCCGTTGGCGGTCAGGTTCGCGGCGAGTTCCCCACCGAAGGCGTCGTCACCGACCGCGCCGATGAACCGGACCGCCCCGCCGGACCGGGCCGCGGCGATCGCCTGGTTGGCGCCCTTGCCGCCGCACACCGTGCGGAAGCTGGTGCCCAGCAACGTCTGTCCCGGGCGGGGCAGCGTCGGCGTGGTCACCACGAGGTCCATGTTCACCGACCCGAGGACGACGATCGCCGGGGCGGCGGGGGAGTCGGGGGCCGCGATGGTGCCGGGGTCGGTCATGTCCCCATACTCTGCCATCATGACCGCTTTCGTCACCGCGCTCGGCGCCGCCGCCCGTTCCGGGGCCAGCCTGATCACCGGTGAGCCCACCGCCCCCGTGAAGACGCCCTGGTCGCAGGTGCACGCCGCCGCCCGGCGCGCCGCCGCCCGGCTGGTCGACGACGGCCTGCGTCCGGGGGACACCGTCGCGGTGCTCGCCGCCGCGCCGTTCGAGGTCGCGCCGTTGGTGCAGGCCGCGTGGTGGTCGGGGGCGTCGGTGACGATGCTGCACCAGCCGACCGCGCGGACCGATCCCGCCCACTTCGCCGCCGAGACCGCGCAGGTGCTGCGGGTCATCGGCGCCCACCACGTCCTGTTGGGTGAGCAGTTCGCGGCGTTCGACGCCCGGCTGCGGGCCGCCGGGATCGGCGTGCACCACGCCGCCGCGCTCACCGCCGACGGTCCGGAACTCACCGAAGCCGTTGCCGTGGACGAGGACTCGACACTGCTGCTGCAGTTGACGTCCGGTTCGACGGCCACCCCGAAGGCGGTGCGGATCTCACACGCGAACGCCTGGAACAACCTCAACGCGATGCGTGAGCGGGCCGAGATCCGGCCCGGCGCCTCGGTGATGGTCAGCTGGCTGCCGCTGTTCCACGACATGGGCATGGTCGGGTTCCTGACGCTGCCGATGGTGTTCGGC
>JBQGEH010000248.1:0-6973 GCA_052039515.1 Nakamurella sp.
CGACCGCCGGGTCGGCGAGCAGTACGTCCAGGTCGGACACCCCGACCGCGCCCCAGCGTCCGCCGGCCGCCGCCGCGGTGGCCGCGTCCCGGGAGAACACGTGACTGATCCGCAGGCCGTCGACCGCCGCCACCCCGTCGACGAACCGGTCGGTGATGCTGCTGGTCCCGATGGTCGCGAGGCGGATCTCAGGGTGGGTCACGGGGCGGCTCCGGGTGATCGGCGGGGTGCCGATCCTCGCACGGGCTCAGGCCCAGCCGAGCTCGTCCAACCGGTCGTCGTCGATCCCGAAATGGTGCGCCACCTCGTGGATCACCGTGGTGATCACCTGTTCCCGAGCTCCCTCGTAGGTGGTCGCGCGGGCCAGGATCGGCTGCCGGTAGATCGTGATCGTGTCGGGCAGGGCGCCGGAGTACTGGTGGGTCCGCTCGGTCAACGCCACCCCGTGGTAGAGCCCGTACAGGTGCTCGGTGGGATGTCTCTCCTCCACCAGCACGACGACGTTGTCCATCGCCCGGGTGAACTGCTCCGGGATCATGTCCAGGGCTTCGCTCACCAGGTCTTCGAATTCCAGTCGGTCCAGATCCAGCACGTCTCCATGATGCCGGGAACGCCCGGTGCGTCGTGCGGTCAGTCGGCGTCGAGGACGCGTCCGGCCGTCCCGACGACACCGACCATCCCGGCCACCAGGGCCGCCGCGGCGACGAAGACCGCCCCGACGCCGAACGGCCCGGCGAGCACCCCGACCGCCACCGGCAGCGTCAGCTGCAGACCGCGGTTGACGGTGATGCGCAGCCCGAGGGCGGCTCCACGGTGCGCGGGGTGCGCGGTGTCGGAGACCCAGGACATGGTCAGTGGCTGCGGCAGTCCGAGTCCGACGCCCAGCGCGACCATCACCACGACCGCGCCCGCGCCACCGACGAAGGCGAGCGCGGTCAGACCGCCGGCGGCGAGCACCAGGGACAGCCCGAGCAGCACCTTCCGTCCCGCCCGCCGCACCAGCCGTCCGAGGCCGACCCGGCTCAGGACGGTCACCGCCGCGCGGAGCGCCAACAGCCAGCCCACGGTCCCCACCGACACCCCGTGCTCGACCGCCCACACGGGAAGGAAGGCGTACAGCAGGTCCATCGCGGTCAGCACGACGCCGCTCACCAATAGCGCCCGCCACATCCCCGGGGTCCGCAGGATGGTCGGCGGCGACGCGCGTGACGGCCGGCCGTCCGGCCGGGACGTCGTGGCACCGCGGCGGCGCACGGACCACACCACCGGCACGGTCGCCACCGCCAGACCCGCGGCGACCAGCAGCCCCAGCGTGGTGTCGGGAGTCGGGCCGCCGCCCGCCAGGCTGGTCGACACCCAGGCGATACCCGGCGGGCCGACCGTCTGACCGATCGACACCGCCGAGGTGAGCAGCCCGAACGCTCCGTCGCTGCGGCCGGGGGCGGTGCGTTCGGCGACGAAGGACTGCTGCCCGACGATCACCAGCAGTTGGCCGCAGCCGATGACGACGCTCGCGGCGGTCAACAGACCGAGTCCGCCGGTCACGGCGGCGAGCACGGAGCCGCCGGCGAGTCCGGCGATTCCGATGAGCACCAGCGGTGTCGCTCCCCGACGGTCGGCCGACCGGCCGGCCGGCAGCGCCAGGAAGACCGCCGGGGCCGCGTACGCCGCAGCCAGCAGCCCGAGCCACACCGGACCGGCCCCCAGGTCCAGGGCGCGGTAGCCGATCATCAGCCGGATGGCCACCCAGCAGGCCTGCAGGACGGCGGCCTGCACGCCGAGGGGCCGGCGCCAGGACGGCGTCGGCCCCTCGGTCACGGTCGTCCCTACAGCTCGAAGTGGGCGCCCAGGGCCACCAGCTTGTCGCGGATCCGCGAACGGTCAGCGGTGCCCTCGGCGGTCTGCCGGCCCTTGACCCGCT
The DNA here is from genome assembly GCA_052039515.1 of Nakamurella sp. Lineage (GTDB taxonomy): Bacteria > Actinomycetota > Actinomycetes > Mycobacteriales > Nakamurellaceae > Nakamurella. The sequence goes on from JBQGEH010000248.1 coordinate 1,922, forward strand.
CGTCGGCGCGCGTGGCCTCGGCCGCCTCGTAGATCTCCTCGGCGTCGTCGAACGGGACGGCGAGCAGGCCGTCGTCGTCACCGATCACGAGGTCACCGGGCTCGATGGTCATCCCGGCGATGGCGATGGGCACGTTGACCTCGCCGGGGCCGTCCTTGAACGGCCCACGATGGGTGACACCGGCGGCGTAGACCGGGAAGTCGCCTGCGCGGATGGCGGCGTAGTCCCGGATGGCGCCGTCGATGACGATGCCGCCGAGCCGCTTCTGGATCGCGACGGCCAACATCAGCTCACCGAAGACGGCGTTGGTCAGATCGCCGCCGGCGTCGACGACGACGACGTCTCCGGGCTCGGCGACGTCCAGCGCCATGTGGATGAGCAGGTTGTCACCGGGACGCGTCCGGACCGTCACCGCCGGTCCGCTCAGCGGCCCGCCGGCGTGCATCGGGCGCAGGCGCGCGCCCCCGGCGGTCATCCGGTGCATGCTGTCGCTGACGTTGGCCACCGGCAGGTCGCGGAACCGGGCCGCGAGTTCGGCGTCGACGGCGCGGCGTCGTTTCAGGACGCGGAGTCCGACGGTCATGGCGGTACCTCTCTGGATCCGGGCTGAGTCGTGGGTGAGCGTCATCAGCTGCCGGCCAGCAGCGACTCGATGATCGGGCGGGTCTCGGTCTCCCGCTCCGCCCACAGCGCGCTGACGTCGGCGGCGGGCAGGAACGCGGGCTCGGTGGCGGCGTCCTTCAGCTTGGTCTGCACGGCCGGATCATCGGCGGTCGCCTTGAGCGCGGCTTCCAGCGCGGCGACGGTGCCGGCCGGGGTCCCGGCGGGCACCGACAGCGCGAAGCGGCTGGTCATGTCGGGGACGTCGAAGCCGAGGCTCTTCACCGTGGGCACCCCGGGCAGGAACGAGGTCTCCTGATCGGCGACGACCGCGAGGGCCTTCAGGTCACCGGCCTTGACCTGGCCGTTGAAGCTGGAGATGCCGCCGATCGCGAACTCGACCTCACCGGACACCAGCGCCGCGACCTTGTCGGCCCCGCTGTCGTAATGGACGATGTTGAACGTCGCGCCCAGGGCGTCCTGGAGTCGCAGCAGGTTGACGTGGTCGTCGCCGGCGCGGGAATCGGTGGCCGTGGTGACCGTGTCCGGGGCCGCCTTCACCGCGTCGAGCAGCTGCTGGAACGTCGTGTACGGGCTGTCCGCGCGGACGAAGATGCCGACCGTGTTGGAGGCGAACGACCCGACGGGCGCGAACGACGACCGGTCGAACTTCGCGTTCTTCGACGGGTCGAGGTAGCGGCCGAGGATCGACGGGATGTTGGTGTAGCCCATGGTGAGCCCGTCGGGGTCGGCCTCGGCCAGGTAGCTCAGCCCGATGATCTGGCCGCCACCCTCCTTGTTGATCACCTCGACGTTGGCGTCGAGCTTCTCGCTCAGCACCGGCGCGACGATGCGGGCCAGGATGTCGTTGCCGCCGCCGGCGGCCGACGGCACGATCAGTTCGATGTTCGAGCCGGCGGCCGGGGCGCCGCCGCCGGAGGACGACTCCGGGGTGGCGGCGTTGCCGGACCCGCCGCAGGCGGACAGGACCAGGATCAGTGGCACGGTGAGGGCGAGCAGGGTTGGCTTCAGGAGAGGAACTCGTTGGTGGGGGCCGGGGCGGCGGGGGTGGCGGACCGGATCGCACGTCGACGGACGAACCAGGCCCGGATGAGGGGACGGATGACGCCCAGCAGCACGGCGAGAACGCTGACCCCGAGCAGGGTCTGGCTGATGGGACCGGACACGAGGACACCGAAGTCACCTCGGGACAGCGACAGCGCACGCTGGAAGTTCTCCTCCAGCATCGGCCCCAGGATCAGGGCGAGAACCAGTGGCGTGAGGGGGATGTCGAGTTTGTTGAAGACGTAGCCGACCACGCCGGCGGCGACCATCACGAAGATGTCGAAGACGTTCCCGTTGATGGAGTACGTCCCCAGGAACATGAAGGCGAGGATGAAGCCCATCAGGTAGTGGAACGGGATCTTCAGGATCGCGATCCAGACCCGGGCCAGTGGCACGTTGAGAATCAGCAGGATGGCGTTGCCGACGACGAAGCTGCCGATGATCGCCCAGGCGACCTGCGGGTGGTCGCGGAACAACAGCGGGCCCGGGATGAGCCCGTTGATGGTGAAGGCGCCCGCCATGATGGCGACCGTCGCCGACGTCGGGATGCCGAGTGTGAACAGCGGGATCATGGACGAGATGGCCAGTGCGTTGTTGGCGGCCTCCGGGCCGGCGACACCCTCCACCGCGCCCTTTCCGAACTCCTCGGGACGCTTGGACAGCCGGCGTTCGGCGGCGTAGCTGGCCAGCGACGTGGCGGCGCCGGGGGAGCCGGGCAGCAGTCCCATGAAGAATCCGATGACCGAACCGCGCAGGAACGGCAGGCCCGATCGGCGCAGGTCGGTGCGGGTGGGCAGCAGCCGCCCGACCTTCAGCAGCCGGGGCTTGCCGGTGACCGAGGCGTGGATCTGGCCGAGCAGCTCGGAGAAACCGAACACGCCCATGACGACCGCGACCAGGCTGATGCCGTCGTACAGCGAGGGAAGGCCGAACGTGAACCTGTCCGTGCCGGACCCGGGGTCCAGACCCACGGTGGCCACCGCCAGACCGATCGACATGCTGAACAGCGCTTTGGCCGGCGAGCCGCCGACGAAGCTGGTGATCAGGCACATGCCGAGGACGGCCACCCAGAACAGTTCCGGGGCGCCGAACTCCAGCGCGAGCTTGCTGAACGGCGCGACGACCACGAAACCCAGGACGCCGATCAGTCCGCCGACGAAGGACGCGAGCGCGGCGATGACCAGAGCCGGACCACCGCGGCCCTTCTTCGCCATCTGATAGCCGTCCAGCGTGGTCGCGATGGACGACGCCTCACCGGGGATGTTGAGCAGCACCGCCGTGGTGGTACCGCCGTAGGCCGCGCCGTAGAGGATGGCCGCCAGCGTGATGATCGCGGTGGTCGGTGGCAGGGCGAACGTGACCGGGATGAGCAGCGAGACCGCGGCCGCGGGGCCGAACCCGGGCAGCACGCCGACCAGCATGCCGAGGACGCATCCCAGCAGTGCGAACGCCAGGTTGGACAGCGTGAAGACGTCGCCGATCCCGGCGAAGAGCGAGCCGAACTCCATCAGATCCCCCAGCCCGAGAGCAGCGGCAGGCCGGACGCGGGCAGCACCACGCCGAGCAGCTCACCGAAGACGAAGCGGGTGACCAGCGCGGTCACCAGGCCCACCAGCAACGCCTTCCACCACGCCTGACGGCCGGCGGCCACGAGGATGGCGGTCAGCTGCAGCGTCATCACGATGACGAACCCCAGGGTGTCCAGGAGCGCGGCCGCCACGACGACCGCGGCGATCACCAGCAGCACCCGGTACCGGCCCGACCCCGCCACCATGGCGTCCGGAATCGTTGATGGATCCGGCTTCTCGTCATCGAGGACGTCCACCGCGGTCGCGGTGATGCTCTCGTCGAGCTCGATCGAACCGGGCGTCTGGCGTTCCACCTCACCGATCCGATGGGTGAGGTCGGATCCGAGGCCCGCCTCGAGCAACGGGGCGGCGGCGGGTGCCGGTGTGCGCAGGAGGCCGACGCCCCACAGCACGCTCGCCAGCGTCAACAGCACACCCGCCGCGGCCGGGAACGTGCCGGGTCCGACGCCGGAGCGCGAGCTGAGGCCGTAGCCGGCGCCGGCGACGATCAGGGCGACGCCGCCGGCGATGCCGAGAACGACGACGGCTGCGGCGAGCCGGTCGGTGTTTCTGAGTCGAACCATGGGAATCTCCGCCTCGTTGCGGTGTTGACCGTGAAGGTCCCGGGGGGACGTCCTGCAATCCTGCACAAGTTTGCAGCCGCGTCTCCGGTCTGTCAACATCGGAGGAGACCAATGGCGGAACAGGAGGGCTGATGGGCTTTCGATCGGTCGTGGCCAGTGCGAATCTGCCGCTGACGAACTCCGAACAACGCGTGCTGACCGTGCTTCTCGGCGACGAGGACGTTTCCGAGGTCACCGCGGCGACCGTGGGGGAGCGCGCGCGCACGCACGAGTCGACCGTGATCCGGCTGGCCCGCAAGCTCGGGTACCGCGGCTATCCGGAGCTGCGCGTGGACCTCCACAAGGATCTGGAGCGACCCGCCCCCCGTGCAGTCATGCGGTCCGAAACCGGCTGGAGCCTGGCGGCTCTCGCCCGCGACGAGGCGCGCGCCCTCGAGCGGCTGTCGAGCTTCGTCTCCCAGGACGATCTCGACGCCGCCGCCGCGACGATCGACGGCGCCAACCGCGTCTACCTGTTGGGCAACACCGACGCCCCGCCCGTGCTGCAGGTGCTCGACCGGCGGCTCCGCCGGCTGGGGATGGACGTCATCGTCATGACCGGCGGCCCGAAGGACCTGGCCGAGCGGTTCACCTCCTTCGACGCCGACTCGGTACTCATCGCCTTCGCGCTCCGGGAGACCCCGCGTCACCTGGAACGGGTCGTCGGCGAGGCCGGCCGGCGGGGCGGTAAGTCGGTGCTCATCACCGATGTCCCCGGCGTCGGGTTCCGGCCACCCCCCGACCATGTGCTGGCCGCCCCCCGCACCGCGGACGCGGAGTACAACACCCTGCTGGTCCCGATGACCCTCTGCTACGCCCTGCAGCTGGCGATCTTCCACCGCGATGTCGCCCGGTTTCAGCGCTTCCGGGACGACATCGACGACCTGACCCGGATGGCCGGCGGCCCGGACGAGATCCCGCTGCGGGCCTGACCGAGCCGGCGCGCGTTCGTCGAAGGCCGCTCACGGCGGTTCGGCCGCGGGAGCCAGGTGGTGCAGGGTGTTGCGCCGCGGCCGCTGTGCCGGGTCGATCCAGCGCGGCGGCACGAACTCGGGCACGCCGTCGGCCGACATCCGGGCCCGCCACTGCTCCCGGTGGATCTCGCTGTGGTGGTACGGGCACAGCAGGCAGCCGTTGTCGACACTGGTCGGGCCCAGGTCGCGGTGCCAGAAGCGGAGATGGTGCACGTCGGTCCA
>JBQGEH010000249.1:0-3799 GCA_052039515.1 Nakamurella sp.
GGCGCTGTCGTCAGGCCCGGGTCAGGACACGCCGCAGCTGGTGACCCCGCCGTTGACGCCGGCGCGGAAGGCGTCCATCCGCTTGAAGGCGGTGACGTCGCCGGCGTCGACGATGGTGTTGCGGTCGTCGGCGGACAGCAGCATCACCGTCGCCTCGTCGAAATCACCGGGGCTCAGCTGCACCTTGTACGAGTTGTCGTCGCCGGTGAGCGCCTTGGCCATCGCGCCGGTGAGGCAGCTGGCGGCGAGCATGGCGTTCGGGTCGTCGGCGGAGAACCCGAGCTCGACGATGGCGGCGGTGCCGTAGGCCAGGCCCATCGCGGTCATCATCGCGAAGTCGCCGTACTCGTCGTGCACGTCCTGCAGCTCCGCCTCGTCGGAGATGACGACGGAGTTGTCGGACTGGCAGTACGACACCGTCCGGTCGGCCGTGCAGCCCGCATCACCGCTGCCGCCGAACACCAGCTTCGGCGCCTGCCAGGTGCCGCCCAGCTCGGGGAAGCGGTCGGCGTAGAACTGCCCGGAGATAGACTGGGCGAAGTCCAGCGCCTGCTCGTAGGGGGCGTTGCCGGGGTCGGCGGAGTTCAGCTCCTGCTGGCTGAACTCGGCCTGGGTGAAGACGCGGTCGTCGGTGAAGTTGTCCCGGCAGGCCTCCGGGCCCTGCTCGTAGCCCTCCTGCATGGCGCTGACCCGGTCGAAGGCGCTGCCGTGCTGGCCCTGCGCGTCCGGATCGGAGCCGACCTCGCTGGGCAGTTCCAGCGCCCAGGCCAGCAGGGTCTCGTCCAGGTTGGCCGGGTCGAACTTGAAGTGCGGGTTCTTCCCGTCCGCGACCGACCTCGCCCACACTCCGGCGAAGCAGTCCGCCTGGGTCTCGGCGACGATCGACCGGACGTCGAACATGTCCTCCCGCTCCTGGATGGTGTGCCCGAGCTCGTGGGCGAGTACCAGCCCGACCTGCATGTCGCTGTACTCGCCGGCGAAGCGGTCCAGCAGCGGACGCCAGTAGGCGACCTCGTCGTCGCGGGAACAGTAGAACGCGTTCTCCTCGATGATCGGGTCATCGGGGCTCTCCATGCAGCCGGACTTGTTCCCGTCCCCCGGGCCGATGGAGAAGTAGCCGCCGGTCGGCGGCTCGAACTCGTGGCCGAAGACGTCGGGGTACCACGACGCGTAGTACGCGGTGATGTCGTCCAGCGCGTCGCGCGCGATCTGGTCGGCGCCGTCGTCCTCGGCGTACCGGATGTCGAAGTCGGACGGGGTGTAGCCGACCGGTTTGCCGGCGGGCGGCACCGCCTCCGGGTCGGCGGCGGCGCGGCCGCTGACGCCGGTGGCGCAGCCGGCCAGCAGCACGGCGGCGAGCCCCAGGCCGAGCAGGGCGCCGCGACGCCGGGTGGGTCGACCAGCGGGGATGACCATCGTTGCCTCCGTGAGCTGCGGCCGGTCCGCGGGGTCGTCCGCGCCGGTGCCGTCGGGTCCGCGGTCGGCGCACGGTGTGCCGCCCGTCGGGGTGTCGCAGCGTGAGATGCACCGGAACCCCCCGAAGGTTCCGGTCCTCCGTCGCATTGTGCGTGACGCCGCGACCGGCCGGGAGGAACCGGGGTCAGGACCGCTGCACGGCGACGGCGCGGTCCGCCGGCGGTCGCACGGGCCACAACGCCGCGAGTCCGGCCAGCAGCACGATCAGGATGCCGACGATGCCGGCCCGATCGGCGTCGAAGAGGAAGGTGAACAGGCCGAACAGGGCCGGCGCCAGGAACGACACCGCCCGTCCGGTGGTGGCGTACAGGCCGAAGAGCTGCCCCTCCCGGCCGGGCGGGGCGAGGCGGGCGAGGTAGGTGCGCGAGGACGACTGAGCGGGCCCGACGAACAGGCACAGCACCAGCCCGAAGATCCAGAACGACGCCGGCCCGGACACCACGAGCAGCACCAGCGACGTGACGATCAACCCGACGAGCGAGACGACGATGACCGCCTTCGGCCCGACGCGGTCGTCGAAGCGCCCGGCGACCAGCGCGCCGACGGCGGAGATGACGTTCGCGGCGACCCCGAAGATCAGCACGTCGGCCTCACTGATGCCGTAGACGGTGACCGCGAGCACCGCCCCGAAGGTGAAGATCGCCGCGAGCCCGTCGCGGAACAGCGCGGACGCGCCGAGGAAGAACACCGTGTGCCGGTCGGTGCGGTACAGGTCCCGCAGGTCGCGGAACAGCAGCCGGTACGACGCGAGGAACCCGACCTTGGCCGCGGCCGGCCCGGCGGGCACCTCGGGCACCTTGAACAGCACCGGCAGTGCGAACACCGCGAACCAGACGGCGGCGAACAGCGCCACCATCCGGTACTTCAGGCCGCCGTCGTCGGTCGCGCCGAACCAGCCCTCGTCCGGGGCGATGAACCCGACGTAGCAGATCAGCAGCAGCACGATGCCGCCGAAGTAGCCCATCGACCAGCCGAAACCGGAGACCCGGCCGATGTTCTCCGGGGTCGAGACCTGCCGGATCATCGCGTTGTAGGAGACCTCGGCGAACTGGAAGGTGATCGACCCCAGGCCCATCAGCACCAGCCCGAGCCACAGGTAGGTGTAGTCGTCCCGGACCCAGAACAGGCCCACCATGACCAGCGCGGTCAACCCGCTCCACAGGGCCAGCGAGCGGCGCCGCCGGCCGCTGGCGTCCGCCCGCTGACCGGCGACCGGGGCGAGGACGGCGATGACGAAACCGGCGATGCCCAGCGCCCAGCCGAGCCAGGTGTTGGCGCTGATCCGGCCGGGCAGGTCCTCCCCGACCACCTTGGTCAGGTACGGCGAGAACACGAAGGTCACGAGGACCGCGTTGAACGCGGCCGACCCCCAGTCCCACAGCCCCCAGGCCAGGACGGTGCTCCGCGGCACCGGAGCGGAGAGCGACGCTGGCCCGACGGCCGCTGATGTCATGCACGGGATCGTAGGGCCGCCGGCCGACGGTGTGGTTGACGGCACGGGTCCGGCGGGTAGCCGACTCACATGGCCGCCGCCCCAACCGCCGCCCCGTTCGTCCCCGCGAGCCGGGACCTGCCGACCCTGGAGTCGGCGGCGTCCGGCTGTCAGGGGTGCGAGCTGTTCGCCGACGCCACCAAGACCGTGTGCGGGCGGGGGACGTCGGCGGCCCGGGTGATGCTGGTCGGTGAGCAGCCGGGCGACTCCGAGGACCGGGAGGGCGAGCCGTTCATCGGGCCCGCCGGCCTGCTGCTGGACGGCGTCCTCGAGGAGGCCGGCATCGATCGGAGCGCGGTGTACGTGACCAACGCGGTCAAGCACTTCCGCTTCACCACGACGATGGACAGCCCGCGCCGACTGCACGCCACCCCGAGCACCCGGCACGTCAACGCCTGCCGACCGTGGCTCGCCGCCGAGCTCGCGGCGGTCACCCCGCGATACGTGGTGGCGCTCGGGGCGACGGCGGCGATGTCGCTGCTGGGCCCGTCGTTCCGGGTCACCCAGCAGCACGGCGAGCTGCGGTCCGGGCCGCCGGCGGCCGGGCCGTTCAGCGCCGCCACCCTGGAGACGGCCGACATCGCGTTCGCGCTGGCCACCATCCTCCCGTCGGCGGTGCTGCGCGCCCGCACCCCGGAGGACCGGGAGACGTCACGGGCGATGATGGTCGCCGACCTCACCGTGCTGGCCCGGGCGGCCGCCGCCGACGCCTGACGCCCCGGGAACGGCAGAAGCCGAACGACCGCGAGGAGGCCGACCCTGCACGGTAGTTGTCAAGCTGCTTGAGACAGCTTGGTGTTGATTCCGGTGGGTTGTGGCAGTGCTGGGGCG
>JBQGEH010000250.1:0-6614 GCA_052039515.1 Nakamurella sp.
ACCCCCCCTGTGACCCCCCCTTCGCCAGTGGTGCGATCGTGTCGAACACCCAGCGACTGGGCCCCGCCGCCGGGCCCCCCGCCGTCGCGGCGGCCGACCCGGCGCCGCGCCGCCGCCGCGGCGGCGGCATCCGGGGTGCGGAGAACCGCACCGGGCTGCTGTTCGCCGCCCCGGCGTTCGTCCTCATCCTGCTGTTCCTGATCGGCCCGATCCTGCTGGCCCTGTGGGTCTCGCTGTCGGACTGGGCCGGCAAGGGTTCCCCGCTGGGCGCCAACTTCGTCGGGGTGAAGAACTACGACGCCCTGCTCGGGTCGCCCAACCTGCAGCAGCGCGACCTCGCCACCGCGCTGCGCAACAACCTGTACTACGTGCTGCTGGTGGTGCCGCTGCAGACGGTGCTGGCGCTGGGCCTGGCGATGGCGATCAACCGGCAGCGGTTGCGCGGCAAGGGGTTCTTCCGGACGGCGTTCTACTTCCCGTCGGTGACCTCGTCGGTGGCGATCTCGCTGGTGTTCCTGTTCCTGTTCACCGCGTCCGGCGCGGTCAACGCGATCCTCGCGTGGTTCGGCATCAACGGGCCGAACTGGTTCGCCGACCCGCGCGGCGTCGGCCACCTGATCCTCAGCGGGCTCGGCCTGGTCGACACGTCCAACCCACCCGCGTGGCTCGCCGACCACGACTTCCTCGGCATCAGCTGGTTCCAGTGGGTCGCCGGCCCGTCGGTGGCGATGTGCGCGCTGATCACGCTGGCCGTCTGGACCACCGCCGGGACCTTCATGCTCATCTTCCTGGCGGCGCTGCAGGACATCCCGGCCGACGTCGAGGAGGCCGCGATGGTCGACGGCGCCAACCGCTGGCAGCGGTTCCGCAACGTCACCCTGCCGGCGTTGAAGCCGACGATGTTCCTGGTCATCACGCTGGGGCTGATCGGCACCTGGCAGGTGTTCGACCAGGTGTACCTGATGAGCCAGGGCAAGCCGTCCAAGACCACCCTGACACCGGCCTACCTGAGCTTCCAGACCTCGTTCCAGGACGGGAAGTGGGGCCAGGGAACGGCCATCGCCTTCATCCTGTTCGTGATCATCATCGTGATGACGCTGGTCCAGCGATTCGTGATGCGCGACAAGGACTCCACCCGCCGGCCGTTCTGGCGGCGCCGCCGGCCCACCCTGACCGGGAGTGACGTCTGATGGCCACCCGCACCTCCGAGCGCCCGGCCGGCCCGGTCGAACTGGTCCCGCCGAAGACGTCCCGCGGGAAGTCGTCGGCCCTGATCATCTACCTGGTCCTGATCTTCTTCGCGCTCATCTACATCTTCCCGTTCCTCATCCAGATCGGGACGTCGTTCAAGTCCGACGCGGAGGCGACCGCGCACCCGCTCAACCCGATCCCGATGGTGTGGCAGCTGGACGCCTACCGGACGCTGGCCGGGCAGGACTTCCCGCGGTGGTTCCTCAACTCCGTGATCGTGTCGGTGTGCGTCACCGTCGGCCGGGTGTTCTTCGACTCGCTGGCCGGATACGCGTTGGCGCGCCTGCACTTCTTCGGGCGCAAAGCACTCGGCGGGGTCATCGTCAGCGTCATCGCCGTGCCCGGCGTGGTGCTGCTCATCCCCAAGTACCTCGTACTGGTCGAGCTGCACATGTACAACACCTACGCCGGCATGATCATCCCGCTGATCGCCGATGCCGCCGGGGTGTTCATCATGCGGCAGTTCTTCATCGGCATCCCGCCGGAGGTGGAGGAGGCGGCGCGGATCGACGGGGCCGGCACCTTCCGGGTGTTCTGGTCGGTGGTGCTGCCGATGGCCCGGCCCGCGGTCATCACCATCACCATCCTGTCGTTCCAGGCGTCGTGGAACGAGCTGGCGCACTTCATCGTGTCCCGGCGTGACCCGGCGCTGAACACGCTCACCTCGGGCGTCGCGTCGCTGTCCAGCGGCGCCTACGGCTCGGGCAACCTGTTCCCGCTGAAGATGGCGGCGGCGCTGCTGATGACGATCCCGGTGGCCCTGGTGTTCTTCACCTTCCAGCGGTACTTCGTCCGGGGCGCGGGAGCGGGCGCGGTCAAGGGATAACCGGTCGATCGGGGCGGACCCGGCGGCCAGACTGGGGCGATGGACGATCTCGTCGCGATCTGGCCGCTGTTCGGGCTCACCCTGCGCACCCCGCGCCTGATGCTGACGCCGGTGCGCGACGAGCACCTGCCGGGCATCGTCGCGGCGGAACTGTCCGGGATCCACGACCCGGACGAGATGCCGTTCGACACCGCGTGGTCGGCGGCGCCGCCGGACGAGCTCGTCCCGAACACGTTGCGGCACCTGTGGACGGCGCGGGCGGCGACCCGGCCGGATCACTGGGAGCTGACGTTCGCCGTGCTGGTCGACGGGGAACCGATCGGGCTGCAGGACCTGCGGGCCGACGGTTTCGCGGTCACCCGCACGGTCGGCACCGGCTCCTGGCTGCGGCGGTCCCGCCAGGGCGCGGGTCTGGGCACCGAGATGCGCGCCGGGATGCTGATGTTCGCCTTCGACCACCTCGGTGCCGTCCGCGCGCAGTCGGCGGCGTTCGCGGACAACCCGCGCTCGCAACGGGTCTCGGCGAAGCTCGGCTACGTCGCCAACGGCAGCCGCTGGCTGCCGCGGCGACCGGGGGAGTGCGCCGAGAGCCGGGAGCTGCTGGTCACCCCGGAGACGTTCGTCCGGCCCGACTGGGCGGTGGAGGTGACCGGGCTCGCCGCCTGCCGGCCGTCGCTGGGGATCTGAGGGCACGGCCCGCCACTACTGTCGGACCGTGCCGCCCCGCAACCCCGTCGCCGTCCTGCCGGCGCCGGCCCTGTTCCTGATCTCGGGGTTCACCCAGTACTACGGGGCGGCGCTCGCGGTCGGGCTGTTCGTGCTCGCCCCGTCCGCGGTCGTCGGCTGGCTGCGGATCGTGGTCAGCGCGGCGATCCTGCTGGCCTGGCGCCAGCCCTGGCGGCAGGCCTGGACGCGGCGGGAGCTGCTGGCCTCGGCCGGGTTCGGCGTCGTGCTGGCCGCGATGAACCTGTGCTTCTACGTCGCCATCGACCACCTGCCGCTGGGCACCGCGGTGGCCATCGAGTTCCTCGGGCCGGTCGCGGTGGCCGCCATCACCGGCACCGGCTGGCGGGACCGGCTGGGCATCGTGCTGGCGCTCGCCGGTGTGGTGCTGCTGGCCGGGGTCAGCCTGGAGGGCGGCTGGACCTCCTCGGTGGTCATCGGTCTCGTCGCGATCCTCGGCTCCGGCCTGTTCTGGGCGTTCTACATCGTGCTCGGCCGCCGGATCGCCTCCACCCGCGACGGCATCACCTCGTTGAGCGTCGGGATGACCGCAGGGGCGCTGGTCTTCGCGCCGTTCTGCGTCTGGCACGTCGGCGGGGTCGTCGGCGACGGGGGAGCGCTGCTCGCGCTGCTGGGCATCGCGGTGCTCAGCTCGGTCGTGCCGTACGCCATCGAGCAGGTGGTGCTGCGCAAGGTCACCGCCGCCCGGTTCGCCATCCTGCTCGCCCTGCTGCCGGTCACCGCCGCGGTCACCGGCGCGGTGTTCCTGGCCCAGCTGCCGCACGCCGCCGAGGTCATCGGCATGGCCCTGGTCTGCGCGGCGATCGTGCTCAGTGCCCGCAAGTCCGGGGGCGAGATCGCCACCGGCTGACCCGGCTCCAACAACCGGTGCGGCACGATGAGATCCGACACGACAGGACGGGGAGCAAGGGTGCAGCCGCAGCAGGACTACACGGTGACCGTCGTCGCCTGGGACGACCCCGAGGCCGCGGCGATGCGGGACGCGATGGACGTCGAGTTGGTGCAGCGCTACGGGCACCTCGCGGCGGAACGGGCCGAGGTGCTGCGCGCGGCGCTCACGGTGGACCCAGCGACGGTCGTCACCACCGTGCTCGTCCGTGACGGCGACGGCGCTCCGGTCGGGCACGCCGCGGTGCGTCGGCACGGCGACGAGTGGGAGGTCAAGCGCGTGGTGGTGCGCGGCGACCAGCGCGGCCGGGGCGTCGGGCGGATGCTGATGGGTCAGGTGGAGGCGGCCGCGCGGGCCGACGGCGCCACGCGCGTCATCCTGCAGACCGGGCACCTGCAGCCCGACGCGGTGGCCCTCTACGAGCGGCTCGGGTACACCCCGATCCCGCTGTACCCGCCGTACGACGTGGCGATGCCCGAGGGATTCTGCTTCGAGAAGCAGCTCTAACCCAGGTCGTCGGTGCCGAAGGTGTCGCAGGCGGCCGGATCCCCGGTCCGGTAGCCGGTGGTGAACCACTTCTCGCGCTGCGCCGAGGAGCCGTGGGTGAACGAGGACTCGTCGACGGTGCCGCTGCCGAGCTCGGACTGGATGTAGTCGTCGCCGATCTTGCCCGCCGCGTCCAGGGCCGCGGCGATGTCGGCGTCGGTGATCTCGGTGATGAGCACCTCGCCGTCGGCGCCCGGCACGGTGGACGCGTGGTTGGCCCAGGCGCCCGCGTAGCAGTCGGCCTGCAGCTCCAGGCGCACCGAACCCGAGGTGGGGCCGGTCTCGCGGCCCACCCGCGACGAGGTGCCCAGCAGGTTCTGCACGTGGTGCCCGTACTCGTGGGCGAGCACGTAGGCCTGGGTGAACAGCTCGTCGTTGGCCCGGAACTGCGTCTTGAGCGTCTGGAAGAACGACAGGTCGACGTATACCTGCTGGTCGGCCGGACAGTAGAACGGACCCACCCCGGACGTCGCCGCCCCGCAGCCGGTGGTCACGTTGTCGGTGAACCAGATGGTGTCGGCCTCCCGATAGGTGGTGCCCGACGCCTGCAGCTCCGTCGTCCAGAAGCTCTGCACCGAGTTCACGATGGCGACCAGGGCGCAGTCGGAGTTGGTGTTGGCGTCGGCGCCGGTACGGCAGTTCGCCGCCAACTCCGAGTTGTCGGCCTGAGCCTGCGCTCCGGAGCCGCCGCCCAGCATGTTCGAGAGGATGTTGCCCGAGCCGGTCGCCGAGCCTCCGGTGCCGCCGTCGGTCGACCCGCCGCCACCACCGCTGAACATCTGCCACAGCACGATGCCGATGACCACCAGCAGACCGATGCCGCCGCCGGCCTTGCCGAGGCCCCCACCGCCGCGCGGCAGCATCCCGCCGCCGAAGCCGCCCCCGAAACCGCCGCCGCCCCCACCGCCCCGCCGGTCCTGGACCTGCGAGGTGTCCAGCCGGGCCCGGTCGTTGAATCTCATGGGTACTCCTCAGGATCAGGCGGCGCGGGACGGGCGGGCCCGTCCAGCTGAGCCATACCCCCGTCCGGGTCCTCGCAGCGTAGGCCCGGTCGGGGTCACCGGCATCACACCGGCTTGCGCAGTGGGAAATGTTGCCCACTGCGCAAGAAATGGGCACAGTGGAAGCCGTGGACAGCATGACGGCCGGCCCCGGCCTGCGGGAGCGCAAGAAGGACGACACCCGTCGCGCCCTCGTCGACACCGCGCACCGGTTGACGCTGGACCGTGGCTACGACGGTTTCACCGTCGCCGATCTCGCCGAGGCCGTCGGCATCTCGCGCCGTACCTTCTCCAACTACTTCTCCAGCCGCGCCGAGTGCGTCCTGACCTGGAACCTCGTCCAGGCCGAGGACGCCGTCGTGGAGCTGACCGCCGCGGAGGCGGACGAACCGCTGCACGCCCTGATCCGGCGGCTGCTCCGGCTGGTCACCGCCGACCTCGACGAGCGCGGCGCCGACTTCGCCATCGAGGTGAGCACCCACCCGGAGCTGCGCGCCGAGGCGGCCGTCCTCGACCAGCGCATCGCCGTCATCCTGGCCGGCGGTATCGCGCAACGGCTGGGCATCCCCGCCGACGACGTGGTCGCCGAGTCGCTGAGCCTGTTCGCGCTGACCGCCTGCCGGGTGGTGACCGATCGCTGGCTCGCCGACGGCCGGCCCGACGGCCTGACCGGCCTCACCGCCCTGCTCGAGCGCGTCTTCCTCGTGCTCGACCCCGCGGCGCTCGACGCGCTGCGGCACACCGCCTGACCCGACCGACCCCGAATCCTCCGAGGAGCACCTGACATGGCCGTACTGCTGTACCGCATCGGGCGGTTCGCCACCCGCCGACGCGGTCTCGTCCTGGCGATCTGGCTGGTGCTGCTCGCCGTGGTCGGCGGCACCGCCGGCCTCGCCGGCGG
The DNA here is from genome assembly GCA_052039515.1 of Nakamurella sp. Lineage (GTDB taxonomy): Bacteria > Actinomycetota > Actinomycetes > Mycobacteriales > Nakamurellaceae > Nakamurella. The sequence goes on from JBQGEH010000250.1 coordinate 6,159, forward strand.
CAAGTTCAGCGACTCGTTCTCCATCCCGGACACCCCGGCGCAGAACGCCATCGACCAGCTGTCCGAGCGCATCCCCGGCGCCGGCGGGTCGACCGGGCGGATCGTCTTCGAGGCCCCGGAGGGCCGCAGCCTCGCCGAGCCGGACTACGCCGCCACCGTGCAGCGGATCGTCACCGCGGCGGTGAACCTGCCGGGCGTGATGGCCGGCACGGATCCGCTCACCGGGCAGATCCTGCTGCCCGGGAACGCCCAGGCGCCCCAGAACCCGTCCGCGCAGCCGCAGCTCGCCCCGCCGAACGGCCGCATCGGATTCGCCACCCTGCAGATGCAGGGCCAGGTCACCGAGGTGCCGAAGGAGACCCACGACGGACTCGCCGCCCTGCGGGACTCGGCCGCCGGCACCGGCGTCCGGGTCGAGCTCTCCGGGGCCGCGGTGCCGCAGGCGCCGGCCATCGG
>JBQGEH010000251.1:0-11263 GCA_052039515.1 Nakamurella sp.
CCGTCCGCGGCCCCCGCACCGGCCGAGCCTGCGGTACCGTCCGTCACCGCCCCGGCCGACACCGCGCCGTCCGACACCGTCCTGACCGACACCGCGCCGTCCGACACCGTGGCCGCACCCCGGCCGCGTCGCCGCCGCGCCGCGAGCCGGCCGGCCGGTCCGCCCGCGGTGTGACCGCAGGTGTGACGAGGGCACGCTGGTTTGCCCTCAGCGGGTACGGCCGCGTACTCTGAATCGTCGGCCGTCGGAAGTTCGGCGGCCTTTACTGTGACCGGCTGTCGGTGAACGGCGGTGCGGTCGACAGCACGTGATCAAGCTGAGCGCTCCGGTGGTCAGCACTGAAGGTAAGACTCCTAGGAAGGCACGGCCGCGATGTACGCGATCGTCAAGACAGGCGGCAAGCAGTACAAGGTTGCCGAAGGTGATGTCATCGAGGTGGAGAAGCTCGACGGCAAGCCCGGCACCGCGGTGGCTCTCCCCGCGCTGCTCGTGGTGGACGGCACCGACGTGACGGCGGACGCCGCCGCGCTGGGCAAGGTCTCCGTCGCCGGCGAGATCGTGGCCGCCACCAAGGGCCCGAAGATCATCATCCACAAGTTCAAGAACAAGACCGGGTACCACAAGCGGCAGGGCCACCGCCAGCCGCTGGTGCAGGTCAAGGTCACCAGCATCACCGTCGGCTGAGGGTCGGCGAAGACATGGCACACAAGAAGGGCGCGTCCAGTTCCAAGAACGGTCGCGATTCGAATGCTCAGCGGCTCGGCGTCAAGCGCTTCGGCGGCCAGGTCGTCAGCGCGGGCGAGATCCTCGTCCGCCAGCGGGGCACCAAGTTCCACCCGGGCGTCGGCGTCGGCATCGGCAAGGACGACACCCTGTTCGCGCTGAACGCGGGCGCGGTGGAGTTCGGCATCAAGCGCGGTCGCAAGACCGTCAACATCGTCGCGCCGGCCCAGGCCGTCGCCGCCGAGCCGGTGGCGGCGCAGGCCTGACCAGCCGCCACGTGCACACTCCCGAGCGAGGGGCGGGTCCGGAACACTCCGGGTCCGCCCCTCGCTCTGTTGGTGAGCCGGATCAGCAGTAGTCGTACCGCCCGGACAACCCGCGGCGTGGGAGAGGAGGACAGCTGTGGCGAAATTCGTCGACCGGACCGTTCTGCACCTGCAGGCGGGGGACGGCGGGCACGGCTGTGCCTCCGTGCACCGGGAGAAGTTCAAGCCCCTGGGTGGACCGGACGGCGGCAACGGGGGCAACGGCGGCGACGTCACCCTGGTCGTGGACCCCAGCGTGCACACCCTGCTCGACTTCCACTTCCATCCGCACGCCAAGGCCGGCAACGGCAAACCGGGTGCGGGCGACCTGCGCAACGGCGCCCAGGGTGAATCGCTGGTGCTGCGCGTGCCCGACGGCACCGTCGTGCTGGACGAGCGGGGCGTGATCCTGGCCGACCTGGTCGGTGCGGGCGCGCAGTTCGTCGCCGCGCACGGCGGCCGGGGTGGACTCGGCAACGCCGCCCTGGCGTCCAAGAGCCGCAAGGCCCCCGGCTTCGCCCTGCTCGGCGAGCCCGGGGAGGCCGCCGACGTCGTCCTGGAGCTCAAGTCCGTCGCCGACGTCGGACTGCTCGGCTTCCCGTCCGCCGGCAAGTCGTCCCTGGTGTCGGTGCTGTCGGCGGCCAAGCCCAAGATCGCCGACTACCCGTTCACCACGCTGCAGCCGAACCTGGGCGTCGTCACCGCCGGCAACGAGGTCTTCACCATCGCCGACGTCCCCGGCCTGATCCCCGGCGCCAGCGAGGGCCGCGGGCTGGGTCTGGAGTTCCTCCGGCACATCGAGCGGTGCGCGGTGCTGGTGCACGTCGTGGACTGCGCCACCTTCGAGACCGACCGCGATCCCGAATCCGACATCGCCGCGCTGGAAGCCGAACTCGAGCGCTACACCCCGTCCCTCACCACCGACCTGGCCGCCAAGCCGCGGCTGGTCGTGCTGAACAAGATGGACGTGCCGCAGGCCCGCGAGCTCGCCGAGCTGGTCCGGCCCGACCTGGAGGCCGCCGGGCACCGCGTCTTCGAGGTGTCCACCGCGACCCACGAGGGGCTCCGCGAGCTCACCTACGCCCTCGCCGAGGTCGTCCGCGCCGACCGCGCCGACCGGCCCACCCAGGTCGGCGAGCGGATCGTGTTGCGGCCGAAGGCGGTCGACGAGACGCACTTCACCGTCGTCCCGGATCCGGAGGAGGAGGGCGGGTTCATCGTCCGCGGCACCCGCCCCGAGCGGTGGATCCGGCAGACCGACTTCACCAACGACGAGGCCGTCGGCTATCTCGCCGACCGGCTGGCCCGGCTCGGCGTCGAGGAGAAGCTCGCGAAGATGGGCGCCCGGCCCGGGGCGCCGGTCACCATCGGCGACGTCACCTTCGACTGGGAACCGACCACCCTGGCCGGGGTCGACTTCACCCGCACCGGCCGCGGCACCGACCTGCGGCTGGAGAGCAACGAGCGGGTCGGCGCCGCCGAGCGCAAGGCCCTGCACCGGCTCCGCCGTGGCCTGGAGGTCGAGGACGACGATCTGGACGCCGACGAGATCGACCGGCTGCGGGCGCAGCTCGCCGCCGAGCTGGGGGAATGAGCGGGCGGTGAGCGGCACGGTGGATCTGACCGCGGCTCCGGTGACCGCCGACCCGACCGGTGTCCCGGCGACGGGTCCGTCCCCGGCACGGTCCGCGGTCGCCGCCGCCCGCACCCTGGTGGTCAAGGTCGGGTCGTCGTCCATCACCACGTCCGCCGGCGGTCTGGACCGGGTCCGGCTGGACGGCCTGGTGGACGCCCTGGCCGCCCGGCAGCTCGCCGGCTCGCATGTCGTGCTGGTGTCCTCGGGCGCGATCGCCGCCGGGCTGTCCCCGCTGGGCCTCACCCGGCGTCCGCGGGACCTCGCGACCCAGCAGGCCGCCGCCGCGGTCGGGCAGCAGCTGCTGGCCGAGCAGTACGCCGGGTCCTTCGCCCGCTACGGGCTGACGGTCGGGCAGGTGCTGCTCACCTCCGACGACGTCGTGCGCCGCGCCCACTACCGCAACGCCCAGCGCACGCTGGCCAAGCTGCTGCACTTCGGTGTGGTGCCGGTGGTCAACGAGAACGACACCGTGGCCACCCACGAGATCCGCTTCGGTGACAACGACCGGCTCGCCGCGCTCGTCGCGCATCTCGTCGGCGCCGACGTGCTGGTCCTGCTGTCCGACGTCGACGCGCTCTACACCGGCGACCCCCGGTCGCCCGGGTCGACCCGGATCCCCGAGGTCGACGATCCCGCCACGCTGTCCGGGGTCGACATCGCCGAGTCCTCCAGCGATGTCGGCACCGGGGGCATGGGTTCGAAGTTGACCGCGGCGCGCACCGCGACCGGCGCGGGCATCCCGGTGCTGCTGGCCTCGGCCGCCGAGGCGGCCGCCGCACTGGCCACCGACGGCCCGGTCGTCGGGACCGCGTTCGCCGCCTCCGCGCGGCGCACCACCTCCCGGCTGTTCTGGTTGCGGCACGCGGCGACCTCGGCCGGGACGATCACCCTGGACGCCGGGGCGGTCGCCGCCGTCACCGGCCGCCGCAAGTCGCTGCTGCCCGCCGGGATCACCGGTCACAGCGGTGATTTCGAATCCGGTGACGTCGTGGACCTGCTCGGTCCGGACGGTGTGGTGGTCGCCCGCGGCTTCGTCGGCCACGACGCGGCGGAGCTGCCCGCCATCATCGGCCGGTCGCTCGGCGACCTGCCGCCGGAGCACCGCCGCGAGGTCGTGCACGCCGACGATCTGGTCGCCACGTGACCCACACCCCCGTGCCCGCCCCAGCCGTCACAGCCGTCACAGCCGCCGCCCGTCAGGAGGACTCCGTCGTGACCGTCTCGCTCGAGAACCCGCCCCGCACCGGTGATCCGGCGCCGGAGCCGACGGTGACCGCCGACGACGTGCTGGCCGCGGCCCGCCGCGCCAAGACCGCGTCCCGTCAGGTCGCCCTGCTGTCCACCGCCACCAAGAACGCGGTGCTGCAGGCGATGGCCGCCGCCCTGCGCGACCGGACGGCGGACATCCTGGCCGCGAACGCCCGCGACGTCGAGGCCGCCGAGAAGGCAGGCACCCCGGCTGGTCTCATCGACCGGTTGCGTCTGACCGAGGCGCGTATCGAGGGGATGGCGGTCGGGCTGGAGGATCTGGTCGCGCTGCCCGACCCGGTCGGCACCACCGTGCGCGGCTCGGTGCTGCCGAACGGGCTGTCGCTGCAGCAGGGCCGGGTGCCGCTGGGCGTCGTGGCGATCATCTACGAAGCCCGCCCCAACGTCACCGCCGACGCCACCGGCATCGCCCTCAAGTCCGGCAACGCGGTGCTGCTGCGCGGGTCCGGGTCGGCGTACCCCTCCACCGCCGCGCTGGTCCGCATCCTCGACGCCGCCGGCACCGCCGCCGGGCGGCCCGCCGACGCGGTACAGCTCGTCCCCGGCGTGGACCGCGCGTCGGTGACCCACCTGATGACCGCCCGCGGTCTCGTCGACGTCATCATCCCGCGCGGCGGTGCCGGCCTGATCCGTGCGGTCGTCGAGGGATCCACGGTGCCGGTCATCGAGACCGGGGTCGGCAACGTGCACGTCTACGTCGACGCCTCGGCCGACCTGGACATGGCCGAGCGCATCCTGCTCAACTCCAAGACCCGACGCACCAGCGTCTGCAACGCCGCCGAGACCCTGCTCGTCCACGCCGATGTCGCCGACGTGGCGGTGCCCCGGTTGGTCGGGGCGCTGCTCGCCGCGGGGGTCACCGTGCACGCCGACGCGGCGGTCGCGGCCCGGGTGCCGGGGACGGTGCCCGCCACCCCGGAGGACTGGGACACCGAGTTCCTGTCCATGGACATCGCCGCCGGGGTCGTGGACTCGCTGGACGCGGCGCTGGAGCACATCGCGCGGCACTCCACCGGGCACACCGAGGCGATCGTCACCGGGGACCTGCGGGCGGCGCACCGGTTCACCACCGAGGTCGACGCCGCCGCGGTGATGGTCAACGCCTCCACCGCGTTCACCGACGGCGGCCAGTTCGGTTTCGGCGCCGAGATCGGCATCTCGACCCAGAAGCTGCACGCCCGCGGGCCGATGGGGTTGGCCGAGCTGACCAGCACCAAGTACCTGGTGGTCGGCGACGGTCAGACCCGGGAGAGCTCGTGACCGGCGCCCGACGGACCGCCGCGGACGGTGCGCGCCGCCGGATCGGCGTCATGGGCGGCACCTTCGATCCCATCCACCACGGCCACCTGGTGGCGGCCAGCGAGGTCGCCGACCGGTTCGCCCTCGACGAGGTGGTCTTCGTCCCCACCGGGCAGCCGTGGCAGAAGCAGGGGGTCAGCCCCGCGGAGCACCGGTACCTGATGACCGTCATCGCCACCGCGGCGAACCCGCGGTTCACGGTCTCCCGGGTCGACATCGACCGCCCCGGCCCGACCTACACCGTCGACACGCTCACCGATCTCGGAGCCGCCGAGCCGGACGCCGACTGGTTCTTCATCACCGGCGCGGACGCGCTCGCCGCCATCGTGTCCTGGAAGAACGTCGACGACCTGTTCGCGTTGGCCCACTTCATCGGCGTCACCCGGCCCGGGTACACCCTCCCGGAGCTCGACCTGCTGCGGCTGCCGGCCGACCGGGTCACGCTGATCGAGGTGCCGGCGCTGGCGATCTCGTCCACCGACTGCCGCTCGCGCGTGCAGCGCGGCATGCCCGTCTGGTACCTCGTCCCGGACGGCGTCGTCCAGTACATCGTGAAACACCGTCTCTACGAACCCGGATCCGCACAACCGCGACACGACCACGGCCTCGCACCGGTGACCCTCCCGGGACACCGACCGGCCGCCGTGGTCCCAGGAGGAACACCATGAGTGCCACCGAAACCGCCCGCCAGATGGCCGTTCTGGCCGCCCAGGGGGCCGCTGACAAGCTGGGCCAGAACATCGTCATCATCGACGTCTCCGACCGTCTGGCCATCACCGACTGCTTCGTCATCGCCTCCGGCGCCAACGACCGGCAGGTCGGCGCGATCGTCGACGCCGTCGAGGAGAAGCTGCGCGAGGCCGGCCACAAGCCGGCCCGCCGGGAGGGTCAGCGGGACGGCCGTTGGGTGCTGCTGGACTACGTCGACGTCGTCGTGCACGTGCAGCACACCGAGGAGCGGGTGTTCTACGCGCTCGAGCGGCTGTGGCGGGACTGCCCGACCTTCGCCTACACCGACGACCCGAGCCGGCCGGCGATGACCGCCGAGGACCTGCTGGCCCCCACCGGGACCGCGGCCGCGGCCGGTGCGGTGGCCGACACGGCGGACGCGGGGGAGACACCCGCGGTCGGCGAGCCGGGCGAGGCCGGGGAGGCGCCGTCGGTCGACGAGGTGCCGCTGGGGCATTCGTGACCCTGGAGTCGTTGATCCTGCTGCGGCACGGGCAGACCGACTGGAACGTCCAGCTGCGCATGCAGGGCCACACCGACATCCCGCTGAACGCGGTCGGTCGGGCCCAGGCCGCGGCGGCGGCACCGTCGGTCGCGGCCCTGGCGCCCGAGGTCCTCGTGTCGTCGGACCTGTCCCGGGCCCGGGAGACCGCCGAGCAGGTCGCCGCCCTGACCCGGTTGCCGGTCAATGTCGACAAGCGGCTCCGGGAGACCCATCTCGGTCGCTGGGAGAGCCTGACCCGGACCGAGCTGGAAGCCGGCTGGCCGCAGCTGTGGGAGCAGTGGCGGGGCACCGCCGCCCATACCCGCCCGCCCGGTGGCGAGTCTCGCTGGGAGGTGGCGCAGCGCGGCGCGGAGGTGGTGACCGAGCTCGACGGCGGTGGGCACCGACGCGCCCTGCTGGTCGCCCACGGTGGTCTCATCGTCGGGTTGACCGGATTCCTGCTGGAACTGCCGGACGGCATGTGGAACCGCCTGATCGGCCTGAACAACTGCCACTGGGTGGTGCTGCACCGACGGCAGCGGCGGTGGTCGCTGCACTCCTACAACGCCGGGCTGGGCGGTGTGGTCATCCCCGGCAACGAGGACGAGGTGGCCGGCGCCTGACCGGAGCCCGGCGATGACGGCGACACGAGGACCGGTCCCCGCGGTGCCACCGGGGCTGTGCGGCAGCTGCGTCCACGCGCTGCTCAACGAGACCCGCCGCGGCACCGTGTACTTGCGCTGTGGGGCGGCCGGGACCGTGCCGGAGCTGCCGAGATATCCGACGCTGCCGGTGCTGCGGTGTGTCGGGTACACGCCGGTCTGACGGCGCCGCGCGGTCCGACACGCCGGTGCCGGTGCCCGTGGTCGCCGACATCGCTCCACAGCGCCCGAACCGTCCACAGCCCGCACGTCTGCGCTCCACGCGCCGCAAGGGTCGACCTAGCGTCGCCGCATGGCCGATCTCCACGACCCGACAGCGCGGCTGCGTCCCCTCTGGGAGGCGCAGGCGCGGCGCCGCCAGGCCCGACCGGCCACGCACGAGGAATCGTCCGTTCCGACGACTCCCGGCCCCGCTGCGGTCCGGACCGGCTGGACACCGACGTTCGGAGCGGACACCGATCCGGACAGCGACCCAGGTCTGCCGGACCGCGACGCCGGTCCGGACGATGACGACGAGGGCGCGCCGGCGTCGGTGGATGATGCCGGCCGTCGCCGACGTGGACCCACCGGCCGGTGGTCCGAGCTCGCGCGTCCGTGGTCCCGCTGGCGGGACCGCTGGGTTCCGGAACCGGACAGCGTGCGGCTCGATCCCGGACGGCGTGGCGGTGCCCTGATCGCCGTCGTCGCCGTGATCCCGCTGCTCGTCGCCGCACTCGGCTGGTTCCCGGGTGACCGGGGCCAGACCGTCGGTCCGTCGCCGGTGGCGGTCGCCGCCGGCAGCGCCGTGCCGCTCGACCCGGCGGCGGCCGGCACCGAGACCGGCAGCGGATCGACCGGAACCGTCCCGGCACCGGAGACGGACGGGGCCGTGACGACGACCTCGGCGCCGGCGACGCCGGTCGACATCGTGGTCGCGGTGACCGGCGCGGTGGTGCGACCCGGCGTGGTGACGCTGCCCGCCGGCGCCCGGGTCGCCGACGCCGTGGCCGCCGCGGGCGGGGTGCGGGACGGCACCGACTTCACCGGACTGAACCTCGCGGCGCGGGTGGCCGCCGGCGCTTCGATCGTCGTGGGTGGGGCCGGCCAGGGCATCCGTGGCGACGGCTCCGCCGGTGCCGGCGGCAGCGGCGGCGCGACCGGCGCCGCCGGCGGGGCAGCGACGTCCGGAGCTGCCGCGGCGCCGCTGGACCTCAACACGGCCGACGCGGCCGCTCTCGAGGCGCTGCCCGGGGTCGGGCCGGTGATGGCGGCCAACATCCTCGGGTGGCGGGAGGACCACGGCGGTTTCACCTCCGTCACGCAGCTCCAGGAGATCAGCGGCATCGGGCCGGCCCGGTACGCGACCCTGTCGTCCCTGGTCCGCGTCGGATGACGGGGGACCGCGGTGCCGGTCCCGCGATCGTGACGCGTCCGCGGACCGGACCCGGTCCGACGGCCCGCCGCGGTCGTCAGGGTCGGCAGGGTCGTCGGCGACGGTGGCTGCCTGACGACGAACCGGTCGCACCGCTGGACATACGGCTGGTCCCGGCGGCCCTCGCGGTCTGGGGCGGGTGTCTGCTCGTCCTCTGGGGCGGGGCCACGGCGGCGCTGCCGGTCGCCGTCGGGTCCGCGGCGGTCGCACTGGGACTCGGTGCGCGGGCGATGGTCAGCGATGCGTTCGGCCGTCGCCGGTGGTGGCTCGGTACCCTCGCCGCGGCGGTCTGCCTGGCCGCCGCGGCCGGGTCCACCACGCTGCGGACCGCCGAGATCCGCGCCGGCGCACTGTTCCTCGCGGCCACCGCGGGCGGTGCCGGCACCGGCCGGGTGACGGTCGCGGCGGATCCGGTCCGGCTGCCTGCCGGCCCCGGCGGCACCGCCCGGTTCCTCGTCCGAGGCGAGCTGACGGAGTGGACCGCGACGTCCGTCGCCCAGGTCGGCCGGGTGCCCGTGACCGTCTTCGGGGACGGCGACGCCTGGTCGGGGGTTCTGCCCGGCGAGCAGCTGACGGCGCCCGGACGGATCGGTGTCGACGCCTTCACCAGCTGGCCCACCGTGTCGGTGCAGGCCACCGGACCGCCGGAGACGGTGGCGCCGCCGCCGTGGTGGCAACGCGCGGCGACCGACTTCCGGGAACGCTTCACGGCTGTCGCGGCGGGCACCGGCGGCAACGCGGCGGGGCTGCTGCCCGGCATCGTGCTGGGCGACCGGACGGGCATCCCGCCCGCGCTCACCCAGGACGCCAAGATCACCGGACTCACCCATCTGCTGGCCGTCTCGGGCTCGCACTTCGTGGTCCTGTGCGGCGTGGTGCTGCTGGTGCTGCGCCGCTTCGGACCCCGGACCGCCGCGGTGGGCGGGCTGGTGTTCGCGGTGGCGCTGGTGATCGTCGTGCGGCCGAGCCCGTCGGTGCTGCGGGCGGCCGTCATGGGCGGGCTGACCCTGCTCGCACTGATGACCGGCCGGCACCGCTCGACGGTGCCGGCGCTGGCCGCGGCGGTCGTCGTCCTGCTGCTGCTCGATCCGGCGCTCGCCGAGGACGCCGGATTCGCGTTGTCGGTGCAGGCGACCGCGGCGATCGTGCTGGTGGCGCCCCGGTGGACGGCGGCGCTCGAGCGGCGCGGCTGGCCGACCGGCTGGGCCAACCTGCTCACGGTGCCGGCGGTCGCACAACTGGGCACGATGCCGGTGGTGGCCGGCCTCAGCGGCGGCGTCTCGGTGTGGGCGCTGCCGGCGAACATGGCCGTGTCACCGGCCGTCCCGGTGGCGCTGATACTCGGTGCGCTGGCGGCGGTCCTCACCGGCTGGTGGGACGGCGCCGCGTCGTTCGTCGCCGGGCTTGCCGCACCCGCCGCGGAGTGGATCGCCACCTGCGCGCACGTCATCGCCGGCTGGCCGTTGGCGGTGGTGCCGTGGCCTTCCTCGCCCGGCGGGGTGCTCGGTCTGGCGGTACTCGTGGTGGGCGTGCCGCTGACGCTGACGGTACGGCGGCTCCGGGTGGCGGCGACCGCGGCCGTCCTCGTCGCCGCGGCGGTGCTCGTTCCCACCACCGTGGTCTCGGGTGGTTGGCCACCCCCGGGGTGGACGGCGGTGGGTTGCGACATCGGTCAGGGTGACGGCTTCGCGGTGGCCACCGGGGTGCCGGGGGAAGCGGTCGTCGTCGACACCGGACCCGAGCCGAGCGTCATGGACCGGTGTCTGGACCGGCTCGACGTCACCCGCGTCCCGCTGCTGGTCGTGACCCATCTGCACGCCGACCACGTCGGCGGCCTGGACGGTGTGCTCGCCGGACGACGGGTCGACCGGGTCGGCGTCGGGCCCGGACGTGAACCGGCCGCAGCGTGGCGCGACATCGGCCGGTCCGCCGCCGCGGCCGGAGTGCCGGTGGCGCAGCTGACCCTGGGCACCCGGTTGACGGTGGGTCGACTGCTCATCACGGTCCTCGGCCCGGACCCGGCACGGGTCCCGTCCTTCCTGGGTCCGAACGACCAGTCGCTGGTGCTGCGCATCGAGAACGGGACGTCGCGGATGCTGTTCACCGGAGACATCGAGGACGACGCGCAGCGGGCCCTGGTGGCGTCCGGCGCGGACCTGCGGGCGGACGTCCTGAAGCTGCCCCACCACGGCTCGGCGAACGTCCGGCCGGAGTTCCTGCAGGCGGTCGGCGCCCGAATCGTGCTCATCGGTGTCGGCGCGGACAACGACTTCGGTCATCCCACCGCGGTGGCGCTGCGACTCGCCCGCGACGCCGGGGCCGAGCTCATCCTGCGCACCGACACCGACGGCGACATCGCGGTGACCGACCACGGCGGGACGCTCGCCGGGATCCGCCGGGGCGCCGCTGTCATCCCGGCGCGACGACGGGCGCCCGGGGGAGTCAGCGGTCGCCGAGGTCGGGGTAGGCGGCGAGGTCCGCGCGCGCCGCCTCCAGTTCCCGGGCCAGCCGATCGGCCCGCTCCTGGGCCTGCCGGCGGTGGTCCGCCAACGCGCCCGCGACGAACTGCTCGACCTCGGGCTGGCCGAGACCGGTGACGAGGGTCCACGCCTGGGCCGGGTGCACCGTCGTCGGCTTCACCACCGTCCGGCTGCCGACCGTCACCTTCACGCTCCACCCGGTGTGGTCGGGGTCGGTGGTCGCCAACGTCACCGTGATCGGCTGGCGCCGCGACCGGTCCGCGGC
>JBQGEH010000252.1:0-1575 GCA_052039515.1 Nakamurella sp.
GTTGCACGGCTGCCAACAGAGCTCCGTGCGCTTCGCCCAGGACACCGGGTTCGTCCGCGCCGCCGACCGGGACGGCTTCGCCGTCCTCGCCCCGCGCCAGGAGACCCGGCACCAGTTCCAGCGGTGCTGGCACTGGTACGAGCAGGCCCACCAGCAGCGCGGAGCGGGCGAACCGGCCCTGCTGACCGGACTGGTCGACGAGGTCCGCGACCGCGCCCCCGAGGCATACGGGGTGCGCATCGACCACCGGCAGGTCTACGTCGCCGGCTTGTCCGCCGGGGCGGCGATGTCGCTGATCCTGGCGGCCACCTACCCCGATGTCTTCGCCGCCGCCGGCGTGCACTCCGGCACGGCCTACCGGTCCGCCGCCCGCGGCCTCGGCGCGGTGTCCGCCATGGGCGCCCTGTCGGAGCCGCCCGCCGATCTCGGCCTGACCGAGCAGATCGCCCCGCTCATCGTCGTCCACGGCACCGGCGACCGCGTCGTCCGCCCCACCAACGCCGACCGGATCGTCGCCCAGTGGCTGACGTCCCGGGAGAACGGACGGCGCAGCCTGGACCGCATCCGGCCGCTGGCGATGACGTCCTCACCGGTCGTCGACGGGCGACGGTGCCAGCGCACCCGCTGGTACTCCGCCCGCGGCCGCCGGATGCTCGAGTACTGGCGTGTCGACGGACTCGCCCACGCCTGGTCCGGCGGCGTCCGGGAGGCCGACTTCATCGACCCGACCGGCCCGGACGCCACCGAGCTGCTACTCGGGTTCTTCGGCCGACACCGGCTGCCGCTGCCCGAACTGGACCAGGAACCGGCCTGGGCCTGGTGATCGCCGTCAGGACCGGCGCTGCTGCGCCAAGTCCTCCAGCAGCTTGAGCCAGATCTCGCTGACCGTCGGATACGACGGCACCGCATGCCAGAGCTGCTCCAACGTCACCCCACCGACCACGGCCACCGTGGCCGATTGCACCAGCTCGGCGATATCGGTGCCGACGAAGGTGGCTCCCAGCAGGGTGTCGGTCGACCGGTCGATGACCAGCTTCGCCCGGCCGACGTAGCCGTCCCGCAGCAGGGACGCGCCGGCGACGGCGGCGATGTCGTGCTCGACGACCTCCACGTCGTGCCCGGCCTGCCGGGCCTGCTCCTCCGACGGGCCGACCGACCCGACCTCGGGCGAGGTGAACGTCACCTGCGGCACCCGGCCGTCGTCGGCGACGTCCCGGTGACGGGAGAACGGACCGTCGTCCAGCGGACGCCCGTCCGCCCGGGCGGCGATGACGGCCCCGGCGATACGGCCCTGGTACTTGCCCATGTGGGTGAGCAGCGCGCGGCCGGTGACGTCACCCACCGCATACAGCCAGTCGCCATGGGTCGTCTGGGGGACCCCCGCGACGGTCAGCTGGTCGTCCGTCGTCACGTACCCCTTGGACCCGGACACAGCCAGACCGACCGAGTCCAGGCCGAGGTCGCGGGTGGCCGGGGTGCGACCGGCGGCGACGAGGATCTCGTCGACCTCGACCTGCCGGCCGCCGGTGATCGTCACCGTGACCGGGCCGCCGTGCACGTGCCCTTCGCCGGCGT
>JBQGEH010000253.1:0-4347 GCA_052039515.1 Nakamurella sp.
GCTGGACACCACCAGCTGCACGGTCGACCCGGCCGGCACGGTGTCCCCGGCGGCCGGGCGGGTGCCGATCACCGTCCCCGCCGGCCGCGTCGCGTCGAACTGGTCGATCTGGTCGCCGATCACCAGACCCTCGACCTTCAATGCGTTCTGCGCGTCCACCACGCTCTTGTCGGTCACCGCCGGCACCGCCACCGGGGCGGCGCCCTTGCTCAGGATCAACGCCACCGGGGCACCCACGTCCAACGCGGTCCCCGCGGCCGGGTCGGTGCGCACCACCGCCCCGGACGGCACCTGCGCGTCGAACACCGCCGCGGCCTGATCGACCGTCACCGTCAGGTCGGCTGCGCGCACCGCGGCGCGCGCCTCGTCCGGGTCGGCGCCGGCCTCGATCTCGGGCACCACCGGACGGCCGGTGCTGATCGTCAGCGTCACCTCCGACCCGCGCAGCCGGCGCTCACCCTGGCCGGGGTCGACGTCGGCGACCCGGCCGGCGGCGACCCGGTTGTCGTGGGCCTCGGTGAGCTTGGCCACCAGCCCGGCCGACTCCACCGTGCGCACCGCGGAGTCCCGCTCCTGGCCGAGCAGCGCCGGCACGTCGGTGTAGCGGCCGCTGCCGAACCACCAGCCGGCCGCACCGGCGGTGGCGGCGAGCAGCAGGACGACCACGCCGATGATCCAGGCGCGGCGGCGCTTCCGGCGGCGGGTGCCGGTGTGCGGGTCGACCGGCCTGTCGACGATGCGGGTGTCGCCGTCGGGGGCGGGGGAGGTCTGCCGCTGCGCCGGGGTGCCGGCGGCGAGGAAGCGGGTGTCGCCGCTGTCATCCGGGTCGGTGCCGGAGTCCACCGGGAACACCCGGGTGGCGTGCTCGGGCCGGGCCGGCGTCGGGATCGGTACCGGGACCCGGCGGATGAGCAGCTTGGCGCGCATCCGGATCAACTCGGACAGGAACTCCGCGGCGTCGGCCGGCCGGTCGGCGGCGTCCCGGGCGGTGGCCCGGACCATGATGTCGTCCAGCGCCGACGGCACCCCGATGGCCAGCGACGACGGCGGCGGGACGTCCTCGTGCACGTGCTGGTAGGCCACGCTGAGTGCCGTTCCACCGTCGAACGGGGGCCGTCCGGTGAGCATCTCGAAGCCGAGGATGCCGGCGGCGTACACGTCGGAGCGGGCGTCGGAGGCGCCGGTGGCGACCTGCTCGGGGGAGAGGTAGGCCACGGTCCCCAGGATGACGTCCCCGGTCGCCATCGTCGTCGACGTCACCGCCCGGACCAGGCCGAAGTCGGCGACCTTGACCTCGCCGCGGGTGGAGATCAGCACGTTCTCGGGTTTGACGTCGCGGTGCACCAGACCGGCCTCGTGCGCCGCCCCCAGCGCCGACAGCACCGGCTCCAGGATCGACAGCGCGACCGGCACGCTCATCGCGCCGTGGTCGCGCAGCAGGTCCCGCAGGGTGCCGCCGTCGACGAGTTCCATGACCAGGAACACCGTGTCGCCGTCGCGGCCCTGGTCGTACATGGCGACGATGCCGCGGTGGTGCAGGCCGGCGGCGGCGCGGGCCTCCCGGTCGAAGCGGGCCAGGAACGTCGGGTCGGTGGTCAGCTCGTCCTTGAGCACCTTGATCGCCACCGGCCGGTCCAGCCGCAGGTCCACGCCACGGTGGACGGTGGACATGCCGCCCCGGGCGATCACCGCACCCAGCCGGTACCGGCCGTCGAGCACCCGCCCCGACGGCTCCGTGTCCGCCAGGCGGCCCGCTTCCATAGCGCCTCATCGTAGTGTCGGGCCTCCCGCCCCCCGGTGCAGGTGAGCGCCCGTTGGTGATCCGGCGAGCCGGATGTCAGGCTGTGCCGGTGTCCTCCGCGCCCACGTTCGTCCCGCTGCCCGACATCGCCGCCGAGCTCGACCTGGTCATCACCAAGGTCCACCAGATGGTCAAGGACCGGCACCTGCTGGTGGTGCGCCGGGACGGCGTCCGGGTCGTCCCGAAGGAGTTCGTCGAGGGCGGCACGCTGGCCAAGGGCCTGCCCGGCACCATCACCGTGCTGACCGACGCCGGGTTCAGCGACGAGGAGATCATCGACTGGCTCTTCACCCCGGACGACAGCCTGCCCGGCCGGCCCATCGACGCCCTGCGGGAGAACCGGGGCACCGAGGTCCGCCGCCGCGCCCAGGCCGCGGGATTCTGACCACCCTCGCCGACCGTCCCGCGCCGCTGACGCGGACGGCCCGGCTGCGCGCCGCGCTGGCGCTGGTCGTCGCGGCGGCCGTGCACCTGTACGCGCAGGCCGGGATGATGCTCGGCGTCCCGGGGTGGACGGCCGGGACGTTCCGCGACTACTACGTCCCCGACCAGCTCGCCTACCTCGCCATCGCCACCGACTGGTCGACCGGCACCACCGCCTCGGTGGAGCCGTTCACCGAGACCGGCTCGATCTACTACCCGCGGCTGTACTACCAGTTCCTCGGCACCGTCGCCCGGCTGACCGGGACGACCGCGGCCACCGCGTGGACCGTCGTCGGACTGACCGTACAGGTGCTGCTGGTGACGGCGATCGGGCTGACCGCGGTGCTGCTCACCCGCCGCTGGTGGGCCGGGTTGCTCGGCTTCCTGCCGTTCGTGGTGGGGACGCTGGCGAACCTGCGGTTCGGCGGTGACACCTGGTTCTGGCAGCAGGGCGCGCACGCGGTGCTGTGGGGGCCGTTCGCGTCGGTGTTCACCCTCAACGGCGACAACACGGCGATGGCGCTGGGCACCACCGCGGTGCTCGCGCTGATCCTGGTGGCGGCGGGCCGGATCCGCGGCCGGGCGGCGGCGGTCACCGCGGTCACCGCGTGCACCGTGGTCGGCGGCCTGTCGGCGGTGCAGACCTACTCCTTCCTCATCGTGTCGTACGCGATCGCCGCGGCCGGGGCGGTGTGGGGCCTGTGGCACGCGCCGCGCCGCCGGCCGTGGGTGATTGCCACCGTCGTGCTGGTGGTGCTGCTGTTCGCCGCGGGTGGTGCGCTGCTGCCGGTGACCGGGGCGCTGGTGCTGCTGGTGCTCGCGATGACCCCGGCCCTGCCCGGACTGTTCCTGCTGTGGCGGCAGGTCGGCCGGACGGTGCTGTTCGCGGTGATCGGCTACGGCCTGGCCGCGGCCCCGCAGGTGGTGCTGACGCTGGCCGGCATCCTCGGCGGCGACGCGTTCCTCACCTTCCGCACCGGCAACGCCAACGACCTGTCGGTGCGCCCGCTGGACGGGCTCGTCGCCGCCTCGCCGGTGCTGCTCCCGGTCGTGCTGGTGCTGGTGGCCGGCATCCGCCGGCGGCAGCCGGTGTGGACGGCGGTGGCCGGCGGCGGCACGGCCGCCTGGCTGATCGCGGCGACCAACGACCGCTGGGGCGCCAACCAGGAGCCCTACCGGATGTATCTCAACGGCCTCGCGCTCATGGCGGCGGTGACCGTGCCGCTCGCGTTGTGGGTGCTGGTCAGCGTGTGGTCGCGGACGGCGACGTCCCGGCGGCTGGTGGTCGCCGCGACCGTGGCGGTCGTCGGGTTGGTGGCCGCGGCGTTCCCCGACTTCCTGCACTGGCGCAGCCACGTCACCGAGGAGGGGTACGTCGCCTTCGACACCCCGCAGCTGTCGGCCGCGGTGCGGGTGCTGGACCGGGTCGGGCCGGACGACGGGCTGGTGCTGGCCGGGCCGTGCATCGACCCGCTGCTGCTCAAGCCGGCGTGGACCGGCCGGGTCGCGCACTTCAACCGCGGCCTGGCCTGGCCGGACACCCCGGCACCGCTGTACGTGCTCGGCCGCGGCATCGGCGACGGCTTCCTCGACGCGCGGCTGGCCCGGGCGTCCGGGGTCCGCTGGGTGCTGACCGACACCGCCTGCGACATCCGGCTCATGCCGGGGGTGCCGCTGACCCCGGTGGCGAGCGTCGTCTACACCGGTCCGGACGGCGGCGGCGCCGTCCAGCTGTGGAGCCTGGACCCGGCCTAACGGGTCCGGGCGGTGGCCCGCTCGGCCAGCGCGGTCAGCGCGGTCCGGGCCGGATCCGGGACGTCGGCCACCGCGTGCAGCGCGGCCGCAAGTTCCCGGCCGATCTCGGCCTCGATGAGGTCCGGCGCCCCGGACGCGGCGACCAGCTCCCGCAGCCGGTCGACCCGGGAGGGATCGCCCAGGCCGGCGTCGAGCTCGGCGAGGTCGGCGTCGCCGAGCCGGTCCCGGGCGGTCGCGAGCAGCACGGTCCGTTTGCCCTCGACGAGGTCGTCGCCGGCCGGTTTGCCGGTGACCGCGGCGTCGCCGAACACCCCGAGCAGGTCGTCGCGGAGCTGGAACGCCTGACCCAGGTGCACCCCGTAGGCGCG
>JBQGEH010000254.1:0-5007 GCA_052039515.1 Nakamurella sp.
CGCCGGCACCGGAGATCGACCGCCGGGTGCGGGTCTGCCTGCGCCGGCAACAGGCCCTGCGGGCCGATCCCGGCGACGACGCCCTCACGCTGACCGCCGTCCTCGACGAGGCGGTCCTGCACCGGTCGGTGGGACCGCCGGTCGACCCGACGGCGGCCGCGGACCGGCGGGAACAGCTCGCGCACCTGCTGACGGTCGCCGGCTGGCCCTCGGTCTCCCTGCGGGTGCTGCCGTTCCGCGCGGGCATCCCGCCGGTCAGCGCCGGTTCGTTCTCGCTGCTCGAGTCCCGGGCGACCGGCACCGCCGACGTCGTGTACCTGGAGAACAAGACGCGCATCCACCTCGTGGACGGCGAGCGCGAGGTCGACCGCTACACCCGCGACATCGACATGCTGACCCGGATGGCGCTGTCGCCGGACGAGTCCACGGCGTTCATCGGCGAGATCGCGGCGGCCGCGGCCACCCGCGGTTGAGCCGGGCGTGTCCACGGTTCACCGGAAACGGGCAGACCTCAACCCATGGACGATCTGCTTCCGGTGATCGGGCTGGTCGTCGGGGTGCTGATGGTCACCACCGTCGCCGCCCGTTTCAACGCACCCGCCCCCATCGTGCTGGTCGTCGTCGGCTTCGGCGTGTCCTTCGTCCCCGGCGTCCCCGCGTTCGCGGCCAGCCCGGACCTGGTGTTGTTCGTGCTGCTGCCGCCGCTGCTGTTCAGTGCGGCCTTCGAGTCGTCGGCGGTGGCCATCCGCCAGCTGCTGCGGCCCATCCTGCAGATGTCGGTCGTGCTGGTGCTGCTCACCGCGTTCACGGTCGCGGCGGTGCTGAAGCTGGTGCTGCCCGACCTGCCGTTCGCCGCCGCGGTGGCGCTGGGCGCGATCGTCGCGCCGCCGGACGCGGTCGCCGCCGTCGCCGTCGGCCGGCGGGTCGGCCTGCCCCGGCGACTGGTCACCGTGCTGGAGGGCGAGTCGCTGTTCAACGACGCCACCTCGCTGGTCACCCTCAAGGTGGCGATCGCGGCGATCGGCGCCGGGTCGCTGTCGTGGGGCTCGGCGCTCGGCGAGTTCGGCTGGGCCGCGGCCGGCGGGCTGGGCATCGGCGCCGCCCTCGGGTTCGTGCTGTCCTTCGTCCGGCGGCTGGCGGGCTCGCCGTTGACCGTCACGGTGCTGTCGCTGGTCACCCCGTTCGGCGCGTACGCGATCGGCGAGAAGGCGCACGTCTCCGGCGTCATCGTGGTGGTCGTGGTCGGGCTGATCCTGGGCCACCGGTCGCCGGTGGAGGTCGACGCCGGGGTGCGGCTGACCGAGGCGGCCACCTGGGCCGCGTTGCGGTTCGCCCTGGAGGGCCTGGTGTTCGCGCTGATCGGCCTGCAGCTGTGGGAGATCGTCAACGACCTGGACCCCGGGCAGTACCACGTGATCCTCGCGGTGATCGCGGTGGTGGTCACCGTGCTGGTCAGCCGCCCGCTGTGGCTGACCGTCATCCACGTGCTGACCCGGCTGGGCACCGGCCACACCACCGTCGGTCCCCGCGGTCTGGGCGCCCTGTCGTGGGCGGGGATGCGCGGGGTGGTGTCGCTGGCCGCGGCCCAGACGCTGCCGCTGGACACCCCGAACCGGGCCCTGCTGCTGGTCTGCACGACCACCGTCATCATCGGCACGCTGGTGCTGCAGGGGTCCACGCTGCCGTGGGTCATCCGGCGGCTGGGCGTCGGCGAGGACCACCGCGCCGACGACCTGCAGCAGCGCACCGACGCGCACGCCCGCGCGGCGCAGGCGGTCAACGAACGGGTCGACGCGATGCTCGCCGACGGCGAGGTCTCCGACCACCAGGCCGATCTGATGCGGCGCTGGGCGGCGCTGCGCGACTGGCGCAACTGGGACGACGACACCGCGTCCCGCGAGTTCGGCCGCAAGCTCAGCGTCGTCTCGGACTGGCGGCTGCGACTGCTGGCCATCGAGCGGTCCGTCATCGTCCGGATGCGCAACGACAGTGAACTCACCGAGGACGTGCTGGCCGAGATGCAGCGCGACCTGGACCTCGAGGAGGCGTTGCTGACCCGGCGCTCGGCGGCGGTGGACGGACATCTCGACGAGAGCCCGGAGGACGTCGCCCGGGACACCGGCCCGGCCGGCGACAGCACGGCCGAGGACGTGGCCACCAAGGACCGTCAGGACCCGGGAACCGGCGACCCGGGGTCCACTCCGCACGACCGGGAGACCGGCGCCGGGGCCGCGCCGCACGGCCCGGAGACCGGTGACCTCACCGAGGACGCGGCCCACCTGCCGCCGTCGGCGACCGCGGCGGACCGTCCCGCGACGGGCCACGCCTGACCGGAAAGCGCTGGCCGGCATCCGCGTGAGGTGCCAGACTGCTGCCCCGTGCACCTCGACTCGCTCGGCCTGCGGACCGATCTCGCGCTGCTGCGGTTCGGTGGGTCCGAGATCTCCGACCGCGGCGACCATCTGGTGATCCGGTCCCCGCACAACCCGGACCACTGGTGGGGCAACTTCCTGCTGCTGCGGTCCGCGCCGGACGCGACGGCCGTCGATTCCTGGCTGGACCGCTTCGCCGCCGCGTTCCCGGCGGCGTCCCACCGCACCTTCGCCGTCGACGGGACCGACGGCGGCGTCGACGATCTCGCCGCGTTCACCGCCCGCGGCTTCTCGGTGGAGGCGCAGACCGTCCTCACCACCGGCGCCGTGCACCCGCCGCGGCGGCTCGACCCGACGGCGGAGTACCGCGCACTGACCAGTGACGACGACTGGGCACAGTCCGCGGAGCTCCGCTTCGTGTGCGACGACAGTCCCGACCGCGAGCTGCACCGGCGGTTCGTCACCGCGCGGACCGCGACGCAACGGGAGCTGGTCGCGTCCGGGGCGGGCGGGTGGTTCGGCGCGTTCGTCGACGGGCGCCTGGTGTCGCAGATGGGCCTGTTCCGGACGGAACCGGGGGTGGCCCGGTACCAGTCGGTGGAGACGCACCCGGAGTTCCGGCGTCGCGGACTGGCCGGCGGTCTGGTCCACGTCGTCGGCCGCTACGGGTTGGACGAGCTCGGCGTGAGCACGCTCGTCATCGTCGCCGATCCGCACTACGTCGCCATCGACCTGTACCGCTCGGTCGGCTTCCGCGACACCGAACGGCAGCTGCAGGCCGAGCTGACCGGCTGAGAGACGGCGAACGCCCGGACCGAACGGTCCGGGCGTCGCAGTGGGATCGGGGCCGCGGGGATCGCGGCGGCCGCGGTCAGCGGCCGATGACGCCCTGGTTCTGGGCGATGACGATCAGCTCGTTGCGCATCGCCGGGGTCGAGGCCTCGTCGATGGCCCGGTTGACCGCGCGCCGGTTGCGGGCGGCGATCCGGTGGTTGCGGAGGGTGCGTGCGATGGTGCTCATGGGATCCGACCTCTCTCTTCCGGCGCTGCGCGTGTCGTGGTGCGGGTGCCGTGCTGGTGGGTGCTGCTGACGTCTCCTATGACGTTTCCGACGCGACCGACGTTACCCGATCCGCCGGTGAAGTGCGTCACTGACCGATGATCGTCCGGCCGATCGAGCTCTGGTCCGGTGATTAACCGGGCCACAGGGCGGTCGACCGGATCCCGTCGGTCCGCGTGATCGCGCCGGCGCGGGCGGCGTGGACCGTCCTCGGAAGTGTGATCTCGTCCGACGGTGCATCCGGCGATGCGGCCGGACGGGGGATCCGGGGTAGGAGACCACCATGCGTGTTGCTCCGGACTCCACCCTCGTCGACGCGACCGGGAGGACCCACCCGGACGACCCCGCCGACCGCGGCGCCGCCGACGAGGCCACCCGCCCCGCGGCCGGGCCGACCAGCACCGCCCCGTTGACCGGTCGCCTCCTCGGCGGGCGGTACCGGCTGCACGAACGCGTCGGCCGCGGCGCCACGGCGGTGGTGCACCGGTCCTGGGACGCCCTGCTGTGCCGGGACGTGGCCGTCAAGGTCTTCGACCGCTCCACTCCGGATCCCGCCCACGAACACCGCCGGTTGACCGAGATGCAGGCGCTGGCCGCGGTCGACCACGCCGGCCTGGTCAAGGTGTTCGACGCCGCCATCGGGAGCCCGGCCGCCCCGGGGGATGCCGCCGGACCGACACCTACCTATCTGGTCATGGAGTACGTCCCCGGCACCACCCTGGCCGACCGGCTGGGCGAGGGCCCCGTCCCGGAGGAGCAGGTCCGGCGGTGGGCGGTGACCCTGGCCCGGGCGCTCGCCGAGATGCACGCCGCGGATCTGGTGCACCGGGACGTCAAACCGGCCAACGTCCTGCTGGGTGCGTCCGGGGCGGTGAAACTCGGCGACTTCGGACTGGCCCGGCCGCTGCGCGACGACCCGCGGGTGACGCCCGCGCCCGACGTCCTCGGGACACCCGCCTACCTCAGCCCGGAGCAGGCCGCGAGCGAGCACGTCGGTCCGCCCTCGGACGTCTACTCCCTGGGACTGGTGCTGCTCGAGTGCCTCACCGGCCACCGCGAGTACCCCGGCGAGGCGATCAGCGCGGCACTGGCCCGGCTGCTGCGCTCCCCCGCGATCCCGGCCGATCTGGTCGAGCCGTGGCCCCGGCTGCTGCGCGCGATGACCGACCGCGACCCGGACCGGCGGCCGACCGCGGCCGAGGTCGCCACCGCTCTGGATGCGGAGACGACCCTGGACGCCTTCTTCGCCACACCGGCCGAGACGACGTCCCGATGGCGCTCGGTGCGCATGCTCGCCGGGTCCGCTCTGGTCGCCGCCGCCGCGGCGGGGCTGATGGCGTTGGGCGGCGCGCTCTTCGGCGCCTCGCCGACGTCGCCCGCCGGCGTCGGGGTCTCGCCGGCCGCGGCCGACCCGGTCCCGACGAGCACCGGGAGCACCGGGCTCACCCAGCCCACCGGCACCGCGCCGGCGAGCGTCGCGTCCTCGACCGCCCGGTCGAGTTGCGCGCCCCCCAGCACGGCGGCCGCCACCACGTCGAGCACCCCGCCGTCCGCCGTGACCCCGTCGCGCACCGC
>JBQGEH010000255.1:0-1560 GCA_052039515.1 Nakamurella sp.
CGCTGGCGGGACGCCCGGCTCCACGCGGAGGGCTGGCGGGTGCTGCGTTTCACCCGGCGCCACCTCGACGACTCACCGGACCAGGTGCTGATGCTGATCCGGGCCGCACTCCGGGCCCGCCCGGTCCGCTGAGGGCGCGAGCCCGGCCCGCTCAGCGCGAGCGCGCCTGAGCTCACGCGACCGGCGTACCACGGTCTCGATCGCACCCGGTCCTGGCGGTCGCGTGCGCTCAGGAGCGCGACCGGGGCAGAGCGACCGGACCTGCCGCGGCGTCGATCGCACCGGTCGCTCCGGTCGCGTGCGCTCAGGAGCGCGACGGGACCGGGGGACCGGGACCGCCGGGCGGGTGGGCCACCGATCGGCTCGCGGACTCGAGCGCGCCTGAGCGCACGCGACCGGCGCTCCACGGCGTCGATCGCGCCGATCCGGGCCGGTCGCGTGCGCTGAGGAGCGCGACGGTCGGCAGCGCGGACGATCTCGGCGATACTGGAGCGGTCATGACTGCGCCCCTCACCTCCGTCCACCTGGTCACCCTCGGCTGCGCCCGCAACGAGGTCGACTCCGCCGAGCTGGCCGGGCGGCTCGAGGCCGGGGGCTTCCGGTTGGTCGACGAGCCCGACGAGGCCGACGCCGTGATGGTCAACACCTGCGGGTTCATCGAACAGGCCAAGAAGGACTCGATCGACCAGATCATCGAGGCCGCCGAGCACAAGGAGCACGGCCGGGCGCAGGCCGTGGTCGCGGTCGGGTGCATGGCCGAGCGGTACGGCCGCGAGCTGGCCGACGACCTGACCGAGGCCGACGCGGTGCTCGGTTTCGACGACTACGCCGACATCGCCGAGCGGCTCCAGTCGATCCTGGCCGGCGACCGGCTGATCTCCCACGTCCCCCGCGACCGCCGCACGCTGCTGCCGGTCAGCCCGGCCGCCCGTCCCGCCGCGGCCGGCGGCACCGCGGTGCCCGGTCACGCGGCCCGGGCCGTCCCGGCGGTCGAGGACGACCTGAGCGGTGCGCCCGCGTCCGGTCCGCCGGTGCTGCGCCGCCGGATCGGCACCGGCCCGATGGCCCCCTTGAAGCTCGCCTCCGGGTGTGACCGCCGGTGCAGCTTCTGCGCGATCCCGTCGTTCCGCGGGTCCTACCTCTCCCGTCCGGTGGCCGACGTGGTGGCCGAGGCGGAGTGGATGGCCTCCGACGGCGTCCGCGAGGTGTTCCTGGTCAGCGAGAACTCGTCCTCCTACGGCAAGGACCTCGGCGACCTGCGGCTGCTGGAGACCCTGCTGCCGCAGCTCTCCGCGATCGACGGGCTGGACTGGGTCCGGGTCTCCTACCTGCAGCCCGCCGAGGTCCGCCCCGGCCTGCTCGAGACCATGGCGGCCACCCCGAAGGTGGTGCCGTACTTCGACCTCAGCTTCCAGCACGCCGCCCCCGGCGTGCTGCGGCGGATGCGGCGCTTCGGTGACCCCGACCGGTTCCTGGAGCTGATCGAGCGGGTCCGCGGGCTCGCTCCGACCGCCGGGATCCGCAGCAACGTCATCGTCGGGTTCCCCGGCGAGACCGCCG
>JBQGEH010000256.1:0-2865 GCA_052039515.1 Nakamurella sp.
AGGCTGACTTTCGGGCACCGGCGGCGCTGCGGTGTGCAGCGCCGGGACTGCGTCAACAGCTGCGGTGCGTCCCGCCGACAGTAATCACGGGGACCGCCGGTTCGTCGCCGGTCGGTCCGGTGTTCGCTGTCGGCGTGACCACACCGTCAGGGGTCAGGCGGAGGCGGGCTTGCTCTCGTCGGCGGGCTCACCGGCGGCCTCGTCGCCGCCGACGGTCTCATCCGAGTCGTCCAGCGCGGGCGCGGCCGAGTCGACCGCGTCGGTGTCGACCACCTCAGCGGTTCCCTCCACGGTGCCATCGGTCTCCTCGTCGGCGACCGGCTCGAAGCCGAACAGCGCCGCGACGTCCAGGGTGTTGCCGCTGGCGTCGGTGACGGTCGCGCGAGACACCGCGTCGGCCAGCGCCTTGGCCCGGCGGACCTCCGCGAACACCGCACCCAGCTGGTTCTGCTCCTGGATCCGCTTGAAGTACTCGTCGGGGGCGACGCCGAACCGCTGCGCGTTGAAGATGATCCGCTCGGTGAACTCCTCCTGGCTGACGCCGACGCCGGCGGCCTCGGCCATCGCGTCCAGCAGCAGCTGGGTCTTCACGCTCTGCTCGGAGGCGGCCTTCAGCTCGGTGTCGAGCTCCTCCTTGGTCTTGCCCTCCTCCTCGAGCCACGCGGCCAGAGCGGCCTCGTCGTGACCCAGCGCGTGGATCACGTCGTGCTCGCGGGAGTCGAACTCGGCCTTGGCGACGGCCTCCGGCACCGGGATCTCGGTGGCGGCGAGCAGGGCCTCGAGGACCTTGTCGCGGGCCTGGGCGCCCTGCGTCTGGTTCTTGGTGCGACGGACGCGCTCGACCAGGTCGGCGCGCATCTCCTCGACGGTGTCGAACTGCGACGCCTCGGCGGCGAACTCGTCGTCGACGGTCGGCAGCTCGCGCTCCTTGACCGAGTTGACGGTCACCGTGACCTCGGCGTCGCGGCCGGCGTGCTCACCGGCGACCAGCTTGGTGGTGAAGGTGGCGCTCTCGCCGGCCGACAGGCCGATGACGGCCTCGTCGATGCCGTCGACCAGGTCGCCGGAGCCGATGCGGTAGCTCAGGTCGTCGGCGGTGGCGTCGTCCAGCGCCTCCCCGTCGACCGACGCGCGCAGATCGACGCTGATCAGGTCGCCGTCGGCGGCGGGCCGCTCCACCGGGGTGACGGTGGCGAACCGGTCGCGCAGCGCCTCGATCTCGGTGGCGACGTCGGCGTCCTCGACGGTGACGTCGTCCACGGACACGGCGATGGTGGTGACGTCGGGGACGGTGATCTCCGGGCGCACGTCGACCTCGGCGGTGAACGCCAGGGTCTTGCCGTCCTCGATCTCGGTGACCTCGATCTCGGGCTGGCCCAGCGGGGTCAGCGCGTTCTCGTTGACCGCCTGGCCGTACATCTGCGGAATCGCCTCGTTGACCACCTCGGAGAGGATGGTGCCGCGGCCGACGCGCGCGTCGATGATCTTGGAGGGGACCTTGCCGGGGCGGAAGCCCGGCACCCGGACCTGGCTCGACAGCGTGCGGTACGCCTTGTCGAAGTGGGGCTTGAGTTCGTCGAACGGAACCTCGACGTTGAGCTTCACCCGGGTCGGGTTCACGTGTTCGACGGTGCTCTTCACTGGTTGCTGCTCCTCGACTGCGCTGACGTGCGCGATCTGCGTGTGTGTGTCCGGCAGGACCGTTGCCTGCGTTTTTCCCGTGCGAGTCAAGGCGAGCACGACGGGCGCGCCTGACCGCCGGAACGGGTCCGGGACGGCGGCGGCGACTAGGCCCGGCGTCCTAGGAGACGATCTGCAGCTCGGTGTCGACCGCGCCGCGGACCCGGTCGAGCTCGGCGGCGACCGCCTCGGCGACCTGGCGCCGCCCCTCCGGGGTGTCCGGGGCGTTGATGTGGGCCCACACCGCGGTCTCGAAGGTGCGGAACACCTCGACCAGCTCCGGGTCGGCCGCGCGGGCGGCGTCGGCGACCGTGTCGGCGGTGTCGCTCATCTGGGTCCTCCCCTGCTGCGTCGGCTGTGTCACCTATGTCTGCTGTGTCTGTGGCGTCCTGCGACGCCGGCCGTCGGGGTGACAGGATTTGAACCTGCGACCCTCCGCTCCCAAAGCGGATGCGCTACCAAGCTGCGCTACACCCCGGCGTACGCCGGATGTCGGGGCCGGCGTACCGACCCACCCTAGCCCCGTCGAGGTGGCCGACCGGGCGCCGCCGACGGGCACGGGACCCGGCGGAAGGGGTGTCGGGTATGCTCAGCACCGGCCGTCACACCGGCCACGCACTGCGGGCGTAGCTCAATGGTAGAGCCTCAGTCTTCCAAACTGATTACGCGAGTTCGATTCTCGTCGCCCGCTCCACACCCGCCCCGGCCCCCGGCGCGCCGCTCGCGGCGGACGTCCCTATCGTCGGCGGCATGATCCGACACATCCTCCTGGTTCGGGCCCGCCCGGACGCCACCGACGACCTGCTCACCGCCTTCGGCTCCATCGCCGGCCTCCCCGGTCGGGTCCCCGGGGTGCTCGCGGTGAGCTTCGGCCCCAGCCGCAGCCCCGAGGACCTGGAGCGCGGCTACACCCACGGCCTGGTCGTCGACGTGGACGACGCCGACGCCCTCAACCGGTACGCGCACGATCCGGAGCACCGGGCCGCCGGTGCGGCGATCACCGCGGCGGCGGTCGGCGGCCGGGACGGGCTGCTGGTCGTGGACCTGCAGCTCTGATCCCGCCCGCCGACCGGGAATTCAGCGCGGGTCGGCGTCCACCGTGATCCGTCCGGCGGCCAGCAGCTCACGCTGGTGACGCGTCGGCTTCGGGGTGATCGGCCACCAGGTCCGCCGCCCCACGTCGAC
>JBQGEH010000257.1:0-2736 GCA_052039515.1 Nakamurella sp.
CGCCGCGGACCTCGCCGCGGCGGTGACCGAGCTGGACCAGGCGCTGGCGTCGGCGGCCCCGGCCCGGGTCCGCACGGGGGCGACCCGGGTGCAGGGCGCCGCCGGTGAGGTCGACGCGGTGCTGCGGGCCGCCCACTCCGCCGCCGACCGGGCGGCGACGACGCTGACCAGCGTCCGGACCCGCATCGACACCGTGCAGAGCCGGCTGGACCGGCTGCCCCCGGTGCGCTCGGCGCTGCTGCGGGAGTTCAGCGAGAAGAACTCCGTCGACCTGGTCGGCAACGTCGACCTCGCGCTGCGGGAGCTCGCCACCGGGCGGGACGAGTACGAGCGGGCGACGTCCGCGGCCCGGGAGGGCCGGGCCGAGGACGCGCTGGAGCTGCTGGGGACCGCGCGGGAGCACCTGACCACGGCCGCGGACGCCTGCGACGCGTTGACCGACCGGCTGTCGGACCTGCGGGCCGTCCGGGACGACCCCGGTCGGCCCGAGCGGGACGTCCGGTTCCGGATCCGGGACGCGCAGCGGCTGGTGGTCGACCGCGGCAAGGTCGCAGAGTGGGGGTCGGTGCTGGACGCGCAGTCACGCCGTGTCGACGTCGCCCGGGAGTCCCTCACCGGGGCCCACCCGAACTACTGGGCCTACCTCACCGAGCTCGCCGCGGTGACCGCCTTCGTCCGCAACGTCGTCGACCGGGTGCGCGGCGAGGTCGAACGCGGCCGCTGAGCCGGCGGTTCAGGCGCTCAGCGGCACCAGGCCCGACACCGTCACGTAGGCCGCACCCAGGACCGGGACCGGCGGCGGGGTGCGGTCCCCCAGCGCCCGCGCGACCGCCGTCCAGGGCAGGTTCACGCCGGCCAGGCCGGTCTGGAAGACACCGCCGGCGGGCCGGGTGTTGATCTCCAGCAGCACCGGTCGGCCGTGACGCATCCGGAACTGCACATTGACCAGGCCGTCCAGGTCGAACGCGTCGACCAGCTCCGCGGCGGCGTCCAGCACCCCGGCGGGCGCGTCGAGCGAGCGGCGGCGGGCCGCCTTGGTGCGGGGCACCGCGACGACCGTCCGGCCGGCGTCGGCGAGGACGTCCACGCTCACCTCCGGTTCGTCCAGGTAGGGCATGACCATCAACCGCGGGATCGCCGCGCCCGTCGCCTCGGCGTGCTTGAGGGCCTGGACGAAATCCTGCACGGTGACCGTGATGCCGGCCGGGCCGGTGAGATCGGCGAGGGTGGGCGGGGTGTCGGACAACAGCCGCACGCCGCTGGCCCCGACGCCGTCGACCGGCTTGACGATCAGCCGCTCCCCCGCGGGCTCGGACAGCGCACGGACGGCGGCCTCGAACTCGTCGGTGGTGGCCACCTCACGGAACGGTGGCACCAGGGCCGCGAGCCCCGGACGGGCAGCCATCGTCCGGTTGGTGGCGGCCTTGTCGGCCAGCAGGGAGACTGCGGCGGCGGGCGGGGCGATCAGCGCGGTGCCGACCGCGGCGAACCGCGCCGCCGCCCGGGTCACCGCGAGCTGCTCGTGGACCGGGAGGAAGACGTCCACACCCTCGTCCCGGCAGAACCGGACGGCGAAGTCGGCGTAGTCGTCACCGGCCAGCTCGGGCTCGGCGAACACCCGGTCGCAGGCGGCCAGCATCGGCGAGGACAGGTCGCGGTGCGAGCCGATGACGGTGAGGTCCCGTCCCCCGGGACCCCGGCGCAGCTGCTCGATGAAGTGCACGGTGGTGGCGTAGTTCCGGTTGAGCCACAGCACGGCTCCCGGACGCAGGGACGGAGCCGACGACGAAATCACGGTGGACACGGTTGACACTGCGGACACGCTGCTGCTGCTCCCGACACGATGGAGTGGACGTCGACGAGCGGGGTCCGGCGGGCGGCGCTGCACGCAGGGTGGTGGCCACCTCGTCACTGGTCCGAATGATATTCCCCGAACGGATGACGGTCGATGTGACGTCGGCCGGGGAACTTCCGGCGCCTCCGGCACGCTGACCCTAGGGTGACTGCGGCGGCACGGTGCGTCCGTGCCACCGGGGAACCCGTGATCCGCACATCCGAGGAGGAGACAACAATGAGTGTGAGTCTGACCAAGGGCGGGAACGTCTCGCTGACCAAGCAGGCGCCGAATCTCACCGCGGTCAACGTCGGCCTGGGCTGGGACGTCCGGTCCACCACCGGTGTCGACTTCGACCTGGACGCCAGCGCGCTGGGCCTGGACGCCAACAAGAAGATCGTCAACGACCAGTACTTCGTCTTCTTCAACAACCTGCGCTCGCCGGACGGCTCCATCGAGCACACCGGCGACAACCTCACCGGCGAGGGCGAGGGCGACGACGAGGTGATCAAGGTGAACCTCCCCGGGGTGCCGCAGGAGGTCACCTCCATCGCGTTCCCGGTGTCGATCTACGACGCCGACTCGCGCGGCCAGAGCTTCGGCCAGGTCCGCAACGCCTTCATCCGGGTCGTCGACGCGTCCAACGGCACCGAGCTCGCCCGCTACGACCTGTCCGAGGACGCCTCCACCGAGACGGCCAGGGGGTTCGGTGAGCTGTACCGCACCGGCGCCTCGGGGAAGTTCCGGGCCATCGGTCAGGGCTACGCCTCCGGGCTCGCGGGCATCGCCCGCGACTTCGGCCTCAACATCTGACTTACCTCCCTGAAGGTCCTCCCCCGGCCGCCGTGGCAACCCCCCGCGGCGGCCGGGTGGCGTCCGGACCCCCACCCCCGGACGTCGGT
>JBQGEH010000258.1:0-3219 GCA_052039515.1 Nakamurella sp.
GAAGAACGTCATCAGCATCAGCCGGGTCATGTAGAAGGCGGTCAGGCCGGCGCCGAGGAGGGCGGCGCCGCCGAGGAGCCAGCCACGGACCGGATCGCCGTTGCCCTCGAACGCGGCCTCGATGATCGGGTCCTTGGAGTAGAAGCCGGACAGAAATGGGAAGCCGATCAGGGCCAGGTAGCCGAGGGTGAACGTGACGAAGGTGATCGGCATCAGCCGCCACAGCCCGCCGTAGTGGCGCATGTCGACGTCGTCGTTCATCGCGTGCATCACCGAGCCGGCCCCGAGGAACAGCCCCGCCTTGAAGAAGCCGTGGGTGAGCAGGTGCAGGATGCCCAGCGCGTAGACCCCGGCCCCGAGCCCGACGGCCAGGAACATGTAGCCGATCTGGCTGACCGTGGAGTAGGCCAGCACCTTCTTGATGTCGTCCTTGGCGCAGCCGGCGATGCAACCGACCAGCAGGGTGACCGCGCCGATGATCGTGACCACGAGCCGACCGTCCTCGGTGAGGTCGAACACCGGGTACGAGCGGGTGATCAGGTACACCCCGGCGGTGACCATGGTGGCCGCGTGGATGAGCGCCGACACCGGGGTCGGGCCCTCCATCGCGTCGGGCAGCCAGGCCTGCAGCGGCACCTGACCGGACTTGCCACACGCGCCCAGCAGCAGCAGCAACGCGATCAGCGTGACCGTGCCCGGGGAGGTCTCCGCCAGCGCGCCGATCTGACCGAACACCCCGTCGAAGCTGGTGGTGCCCAGCTCCTTGAACATCAGGAAGATCGCGATCGCGAGCCCCACGTCACCGACGCGGTTCATGATGAACGCCTTCTTGGCCGCGGTGGCCGCCGCCGGCCGGTACGACCAGAACCCGATGAGCAGGTAGGACGCCAGGCCCACGCCCTCCCAGCCGGCGTACAGCGTCACGAACGAGTTGCCCAGGACGAGCAGCAGCATCGCCGCGACGAAGAGGTTCAGGTAGGCGAAGAAGCGTCGCCGGTCGGGGTCGTGGGCCATGTAGCCCAGCGAGTAGACGTGGATGAGCGACCCGACACCGGTGATGAGCAGGACGAAGGTCAGCGACAGCGGGTCGATCCGCAGCCCGAAGTCGACCTGCAACGCCTCCACCGGGATCCACGAGAACAGCTGCACGTCGTTGATCCGGGTGCCCTCGGGCAGCCCGGTCACCTGCAGGAACATCATGACGCCGAGCACGAACGGCACCGCCACCGCGGCGATCGCGAGGTAGGGGCCGACGGCGTTCAGCCGTCGCCCGCCGACCAGCAGCAGCGCGCTACCCAGCAGCGGCAGTGCGATCAGCAGCAGCGCAGCCGCAGAGATCCCGGCGGCGGTGCCGGCCGGGACGTAGGTCTCCGCCGCCAGGGCGGTGACCGCCGGTGCGGCCTGGGAGAGAACGGTCATGGTGAGGGGTCCCCGGTTCGCTGGGATGAATCTGGGAGGCGGCGCACGCGTGACGCGTCGGCGTCAGTACTTGAGCAGGTTCGCGTCGTCGATGGAGGCGCTGCGTCGGCTGCGGAAGATCGACATGATGATGGCCAGCCCGACGACGACCTCGGCGGCGGCCACCACCATGACGAAGAACGCCATGACCTCGCCGTGCAGGTTGCCGTTGATCCGGGAGAAGGTCACCAGGGTCAGGTTGACCGCGTTGAGCATCAGCTCGATGCACATGAACACGACGATGGCGTTGCGCCGGACCAACACGCCGACGGCGCCGATGCCGAACAGCAGGGCCGACAGCAGCAGGTACCAGGTGGGGGTCATCGGGCCTGTCCTTCCGACCGGTCGGAGCGCGGTTCGGGACGGCCGGCCGACAGCTCGGACGTGCGCGACGCGGTGTCACCGGCGTGCTCGGTGCCCTCCAACGGCGACAGGTCGCGGGACTCGCGGTGCCGGCGGACGACCTCCTCGCTGACGCTCTGCTCCACCAGCCGGGACACCGATTCCGGCGCCACGCTGCCGTCGGGCAGCAGCGCCGGGGTGGCGTTGGACGACGAGGTGGCGAACACACCCGGCCCGGGCAGCGGCGACATCCGTCCGGACCGCATCCGGGCAGCGACCATCTGCCGCTGGCTGCGCTTCTGGCCGGGGGTGCGTTCGACGTGCGCGAGCACCATCGCGCCCAGGGCCGCGGTGATGAGCAGCGCGCTGGTCAGCTCGAACGGGAACAGGAACGTGGTGAACAGGTCCTGGGCGATGGCCCCCATCTCCCCGCGTTCGGCGATCGCGCCCTGCAGCCCGAGCGGCTGGATGCCCGACAGCGCGTGCACCAGGCCGGTCACGAGCAGTCCCACCAGCCCGATGCCGACCATCAACGCCGCGACCCGCTGACCGCGGAGCACCTCGATGATCGAGTCCCCGGACTCGCGGCCGGTGAGCATCAGCACGAACAGGAACAGCATCATGATCGCGCCGGTGTAGACGATGATCTGCACGAAGCCCAGGAACTGCGCCCCCTGCACCAGGTACATCACGCCGATCGACAGCATCGTCGACGCGAGCCACAGCGCCGAGTGCACCGCGTTCTTGGCGAACACCATGCCGATGGCGCCGAGCAGCGCGAGCGGGCCCAGGACGAAGAAGGCGATCTGCTCGCCGGTGCTCGCCGCTCCCGCGAAGGCGTCCGGGTTCACCGGGCCGCCCCGTGGCTCACCGGGGTGAGCGGCAGCTTCTGCCGCAGCAGCTCGGGCCCGTGGACGTAGTAGTCGTCCGAGTCCCCCAGCCGCAGCGGGTGCGGCGGCTGTTCCATGCCGGGCAGCAGCGGCGCCAGCAGCATGTCCTTGGTGTAGATCAGCCGCTGCCGCTCGTCGTCGGCGAGCTCGTACTCGTTGGTCATGGTCAGCGAGCGGGTCGGGCACGCCTCGATGCACAGCCCGCAGCCGATGCAGCGCAGGTAGTTGATCTGGTAGTTCGCGCCGTACCGCTCCCCCGGGGAGTAGCGGGCCTCCTCGGTGTTGTCACCGCCCTCGACGAAGATCGCGTCGGCCGGGCACGCCCAGGCGCACAACTCGCAGCCCACGCACTTCTCCAGGCCGTCCGGATGCCGGTTGAGCTGGTGCCGTCCGTGGTAGCGGGGCGCCGTGGGGACCGGGTTCTTCGGGTAGTCCTCGGTGACCACCGGCTTGAACATGGTGGCGAAGGTGACGCCAAACCCCTTGACGGGGTCGAAGACCGACATCAGGGCCTCCCTTCCTGGGGGTC
>JBQGEH010000259.1:0-1868 GCA_052039515.1 Nakamurella sp.
ATCCGTGGCTCGCCGACCACCCCGTCCGGCTGGAGTGGTCCGGCGGGCAGTTCGCCAGCGGGGAGACCCCGTCCGACGACCCGGTGATCGCGGACGTGGCGGCGGCCGTCGCCGACAGCGGGGGCCGGCCGCCGGTGGGCCGGCTCGCCGTGCCCTACGGCAGTGACCTGCGCCTCTACACCGGCATCGGCGGCATCCCGACCCTGCTGTACGGGCCGGGTGACGTCCGGCTGGCGCACGCCCCGCGGGAGCAGGTGTCGATCGCCGAGACGGTCGAGGCGGCCCGCGCGCTGGTGCTGATGACCGTCCGGCGGTGCGGCGCGCACCGGTGAGGGGCGTGCCGGCGATGGCATCCTGAGCGGATGGGACAGGCTGCGGACGTCGTGGTGGTCGGGGCCGGGGTCGCCGGCCTGGTGTGCGCGGCGGAACTCGAGACCCGTGGCTTCGACGTCCGGGTCCTGGAACGCGCCGACCGGGTGGGCGGCCGGATTCGCACCGAGGTCGTCGACGGCTTCCGCTGCGACGTCGGTTTTCAGCTGCTGAACCCGGCGTATCCGCAGGTGAAGCGACTGGGGGTGCTCCCGGAGCTGCGGTTGCAGTCGTTCGCGGCCGGCGTGCGGGTGCACCGCGGTGACACCGACGCGGTGCTCGGCGACCCGCGGCGCGCGCCGCGGCTGCTGCCGGCCACCCTGCGCATCGGGCTGCTCGACGTCCGTGACCTGATCGGGCTGGCGCGCTGGGCGGCGCCGGTGGTGCTGACCCCGCAGCGGTCGCTCCGAGCGGCCGACCGGCCGCTGGGCGACGCCTGGGACGCGGCCGGGGTACGCGGCCGGCTGCGGCGGGAGGTGCTGGAGCCGTTCCTGACCGGGGTGCTCGCCGACGATCCCGCGGCGGCCTCGTCGGCGTACGTCCGGCTGCTCGTCCGCTCGTTCCTGCTGGGCACCCCCGGCCTGCCCCGGGACGGCATGCAGGCGCTGCCGGACCTGCTCGCCGCCCGGCTGCGGGCCCCGGTGTCGACCGGCACCGCGGTGCGCGGCCTGGGCGCCGGTCCGAGCGTGCGCACCGACGACGGCACCATGGCCGCCCGCGCCGTCGTGGTGGCCACCGACCTGCCCGAGGCCGCGGGCCTGGGGGTCGCCGCGGACCGCGCCGTGGGTGGCCTCACCACCTGGTGGTATTCCACCCCGCCCGGGCTGCCGACCGACCGGCTGCTGCGCGTGGACGGGAACCGCGGACCGGTGGTCAACACCGCGGTGGTGTCGGCGGCCGCCCCGAGCTACACCCCGCCCGGCCGCACCCTGGTGCAGCTCACGACGCTGTCCTCGGCCGGGCTCACCGACGCGGCGGCGCTGGCCGAGGCGAGCCGGCTGTGGCGCACCGGCACCGCCGGCTGGGAGCTCGTGACCCGGCACGACGTGACCCGCGCGCTCCCGCTGACCCGGGCACCGTTGACCGTCCGCCGCCCCGTCGACCGCGGCGACGGTGTCTTCGTCTGCGGCGACCACCAGGACACCCCGTCCACCCAGGGGGCGATGGCCTCCGGGCACCGGACGGCGGTGGCCGTCGCCGCCCGGCTGAACGCCTGACTCACCGCACCCGCAGCGGCCCGGACCGGTCCCCGGCGCACCAGGCGAGCAGCCCGGCGACGTCGACGTCGTGGGTGTCGGCGGGCGGCACCGCCCGCACCGCGGCGGCGGCCCGGGCGATCAGCACCGCAGCGCCCCGGTCGTTGCCGCGGGCGCGGTGGGTGACCCCGACGGCGAGC
Source organism: Nakamurella sp. (assembly GCA_052039515.1). GTDB lineage: Bacteria > Actinomycetota > Actinomycetes > Mycobacteriales > Nakamurellaceae > Nakamurella. Next base: position 1,766 of record JBQGEH010000259.1, read on the forward strand.
TGGGCCAGCGCCTTCCACAACGCGCGGTCGGTGCCGTCGGTGGTCTTCCAGGCGTCCTCGAACACCTCGTGGGCGTGGAACGGTCGGCCGGCGTCCAGCAGCT
>JBQGEH010000260.1:0-1930 GCA_052039515.1 Nakamurella sp.
GGCCGGTCCGCTTCACCGTCGAGGATCCGCCCGGCGGGGGACCGGCGGCGGCCGTCGCGGCCGGGATCGCTACGCTGCCCGCCCTGCCGGACGACGCGCTGGTCGCGCTGCTCGCCGCCGACCTGCCGAGCGTCTCGGCCGGCACGCTGCGCCGGCTCGCCGGGGCGGTGACCGCCGGCGTCGACGGCGCGGTGCTGGTGGATGACGACGGCCGCGAACAGTCGCTGCTGTCGGTGTGGCGACGCGGCCCGCTGGTCGCGGCCTGCACCGTCCGGTCGTCGTGGGCGGGGGAGTCGCTGCGCGCGATGCTCGCCCCGCTGACCCGGGTGCGGGTGCCCGCCGCCGGCACCGAGGCCGCCGACATCGACACCCCCGAGCAGTGGGAGCGCTGGTCGCGGCCCTGACCGGCGTGTCGGGGGTGTCACGTACCGTGGGCGACGTGCGTCAGCACGTGCCCTGCCGCACGACGAAGGAGAGGTGCCGGTGACCCCGGAATCGACCAACGGACACAGCACCTCCGCGGTGTCGCCACCCGGCTCGGACGCCGCTCTGCTCGAGCGCACCGTCTTCGAGGTCAAGCGGGTCATCGTCGGTCAGGACCGGCTGGTCGAGCGCATCCTCGTCGGCCTGCTGGCCAAGGGCCACCTGCTCATCGAGGGCGTGCCCGGGGTGGCCAAGACGCTGGCCGTCGAGTCGTTCGCCCGCACCGTGGGCGGCACCTTCTCCCGCATCCAGTTCACCCCGGACCTCGTCCCGTCCGACCTGCTCGGCACCCGCATCTACCGCGCCGGCCGCGAGGAGTTCGACACCGAGCTCGGCCCGGTGGTCGCCAACTTCGTGCTCGCCGACGAGATCAACCGGGCGCCGGCCAAGGTGCAGTCGGCGCTGCTCGAGGTGATGGCCGAGCGGCAGGTCAGCATCGGCGGCACCACCTACAGGATGCCCGACCCGTTCCTCGTGCTGGCCACCCAGAACCCCATCGAGAACGAGGGCGTCTACCCGCTGCCCGAGGCGCAGCGTGACCGCTTCCTGTTCAAACTGCTCGTCGGCTACCCCGAGCCGGACGAGGAACGCGAGATCATCTACCGGATGGGCGTCACCCCGCCCACCGCGCAGCAGGTGCTGCCGATCGCCGAGCTCCGCCGGCTGCAGGACGTGGCCGCCAACGTCTTCGTGCACCACGCGCTGGTCGACTACGTCGTCCGGCTGGTGTTCGCCACCCGCACTCCCGCCGAGCACGGTCTGACCGACGTCGCCTCGTGGCTGTCCTACGGGGCGTCCCCGCGGGCGAGCCTGGGGATGATCGCCGCGTCCCGGGCGCTGGCGCTGGTCCGTGGCCGCGACTTCGTCATCCCGCAGGACGTCCTCGACGTCGCCGCCGACGTGCTGCGGCACCGGCTGGTGCTGTCCTACGACGCGCTCGCCGACGGCGTGCAGGTCGAGACCATCCTCACCCGGCTGCTGCAGGCCATCCCGCTGCCGCAGGTCAGCCCGTACGCCGTGGCGCACTGAGGCCGAGCCGATGGCCGGGCGGGACACCGCGGTGGAGGACGGGCGGGCGCCGGGCGCGCCGCCCCGCTTCGCCGACCCCGCCCGCATCGACAGCGCGCTGGCCAACCTGGAGCTGACCGTCCGGCGGCGGCTGGACGGACTGCTGCAGGGCAACCACCTCGGGCTGGTCCCCGGGCCCGGCTCGGAGCGGGGCGACGCCCGGCCCTACCACCCCGGGGACGACGTCCGGCGGATGGACTGGTCGGTCACCGCCCGCACCACCGAGGCGCACATCCGGCAGACCGTCGCCGACCGCGAGCTCGAGACCTGGATCGTCGCCGACCTCTCCGCGTCGCTGGACTTCGGCACCGCCCGCTGCGAGAAGCGTGATCTCGTCATCGCCGCCACCGCGGCGATCGCGCACCTCACCCAGGGCGGC
>JBQGEH010000261.1:0-2601 GCA_052039515.1 Nakamurella sp.
GATGATGGAGTTCGTGGGCGACGGTCGCGGCGCGGCCGCGCCCCGGCTCGCCGCCGCGGTGCCGCCGGACGGAACCGACCCCGACGACTGGTACGGCGCACTCTGGGCCGACCTGGTGTCCGGTCTCGAGCTGGTCGCGTCGCTGGGGTACACCCACGGCGACCTGTCCCCCTACAACGTGCTGGTCAGCGGAGACCGCTGTGTGCTCATCGACCTGCCGCAGATCGTCGACGTCATCGCCAACCCGCAGGGCGCGGCGTTCCTGGCCCGGGACGCGGCGGTGATCGCCGAGTTCTTCGCCCGGCGCGGGGTCCCTGGCGCGGACGGGGGTCTGCTGGCGGCCCGGTTGGCCGGGTACGCCGGGCTCTGACCTGCGCGGACGCTCGGCGTGGCGGTACGGTCCGGTGATGACGCACCGCGTGGGTGGTGGCCTGGTGCTGCTGCTCGCGGTCGTGAGCCTGCTCGTGGTGCCGCGGGTGCTGAACCCGCCGGCCGTCGACGGGGCGGCGCGTATCGAGCCGCCGGACCCGCCACCCGCGGTCGGCACCTGCCTGGTGGACCAGGACACGGTCATCGACATCGGCCCCGACGGCGGCCTCGAGGTCCCGGACCTGCCGGCGCCCACCTCCTGCAGCGGCGAGCACGCGGCGGAGATCTTCCGGGTCTTCGCCCACGTCGGGCCCGCGAACCTCGGCGGCGACGACGGACCCGCGTCGGTGGACGAGGCCTACAACGCCTGCTGGGACGACAGCAGTCTGTGGTCCTACATCGGTGCGGAGATGCCGGATCCCGCCGACCTCGTGCCGGGCCAGTGGTGGTCCAACCCCGAACTGACGGTCTCGTTGACCGGACCGGATGCCACTCAACGGGCCCACGGAGCGCGATGGGTCGCGTGCGCGGCCGGATCGCCGTTCGGGACGCTCCGTCAGCCCCTGGAGGGCATCGTCACTGTGTCCGGCGGCGTACCTCCGGCGCTGTCGGCCTGCTACGCCGACCGGCCGGACGGATCGGACAGCGCGTTCGAGCGGATCGGATGCGGCACGCCGCACCGTGCGGAAAAGCTCGCCACCACAACGGTGTTCGACGAGGCCGGCTCCGGGGTCCGGCCGGTGAACATGACGGTCCTGGAGTCCGGCTGCACCGCGCTGGCCCACGCGGCCACCGGACGGGACTTGTCGGTCGACCCGGGCATCACGGTCGAGGTGATGGTCTATGTCTGGTCCGACACCGGACTGACCGTCACCTCCGGTGAGCTGCCGGACGTCCGCAACGCTCAGGGCGGCTGGGCCGACTGCACGATCACCGTCACCGACCCCGACCGCGCGCTCGCCGGGTCGCTGCGCCTCATCGGCGACGCCCCGCTCCCCTGGGCCTGACCTGACCCGTCCGCGCCACCGCCGTCCGGGTGCCGCGTCCGCCTACAGTGGGCTCCGTGCGCCACTTCGACCTCGCCATCATCGGGACCGGTTCCGCCAACTCGATCCCCGGGCCGGACTTCGACTCCTGGTCCATCGCCATCCTGGAGAAGGGCCTCTTCGGCGGTACCTGCACCAACGTCGGGTGCATCCCGACCAAGATGTTCGTCTGGCCGGCGGAGCTGGCCACCGGCACCGTCGAGGCGTCCCGCTTCGGGGTCGACGCGAGCCTGGACAAGGTGCACTGGCCGGCGATCCGGGACCGTATCTTCGGCCGCATCGACGCCATCGAGGCCGGTGGCCGGGAGTACCGCAGCGGTCCCCGCACCCCCAACCAGACCGTCTACACCGGCACCGCGAAGTTCCTCGACGCGCACACCATCGACACCGGGACCGGTGAGATCATCACCGCCGACCGCATCGTCGTCGGCGCCGGCGGCCGGCCGATGATCCCGGACATCCCCGGCATCGACGAGGCCGCGGTCAAGGCCCGGGTGCACACCAGCGACACCGTCATGCGCATCGACGACCTGCCCGCCCGGCTGCTCATCATCGGCGGCGGCTACATCGCGTCGGAGTTCGCGCACGTCTTCGCCTCCTTCGGCACCACCGTCGTCCAGGCCGTCCGCGGTGACCGGCTCCTGCCCAAGCACGACCGGGACGTCTCCGAGGTGTTCACCACCGAGGCCGGCCAGCGCTACGACCTCCGGCTGAAGACCCAGGTCGTGGAGCTCGCCGCCGACGGTGACGGCGTCACCGCCACCGTCGAGGGACCGGACGGGCGTGACCGCGTCCACGTCGACCTCGTCCTCATCGCGACCGGCCGCAAGCCCAACTCCGACCTCGTCGACGCCGCGGCCGCGGGCCTGGAGCTGCACGAGGACGGCCGGATCAAGGTCGACGCGCAGCAGCGCACCAGCGTGGACGGCATCTGGGCGCTGGGTGACATCAGCTCCCACTACGCGCTCAAGCACGTGGCCAACGCCGAAGCCCGCACGGTCGCGCACAACCTGGCGCACCCCGACGACCCGGTCGAGACCGACCACCGCTTCGTCCCGGCCGCGGTGTTCGGTCATCCGCAGGTGGCCAACGTAGGGATGACCGAGGAGGAGGCCAAGCACCACGGCGTCAGCTACGTGGTCAAGACCCAGCAGTACGGCGACATCGCCGCCGGCTGGGCCCGCGA
>JBQGEH010000262.1:0-2287 GCA_052039515.1 Nakamurella sp.
CTGGACCACGCCGGGCCGATGACCCGCTCGGTCGCCGACTGTGCGGTCATGCTCGACGTCATCGCCGGCGAGTCGTCCGACGACACGACGTCCCTGCCGGCCCCCGAACGACCGTTCACCGCGGCGCTGGACACCCCGGTCACCGGCATGCGGGTCGGCCGGGCCCCGGCCACCTTCGAGACGCCCATGCACCCCGAGGTCGCCGACGCCTACCAGGCGGCCCTGGCCGAACTGGCCGACCTGGGGGTCGAGATCGTGGAGGTGGAGCTGCCCACCTTCGACCTGGCGGCGACGACGTCGTGGCTGATCATCTACGCCGAGATGCTCTCGCTGCACGGCGATCACGTCCACGACATCGAGAACCGGGACGAGATGGGCGCCACCCTGCTGGGCGCCGGTCCGTTCGTCTCGGCGTCGGACTACCTGCGGGCGTTGCGGCTGCGGGTGAGCTTCCAGCGCAAGCTGGCCGCGGCGATGGACGGCCTCGACGCGCTGGTCACCCCGGCCATGACGGCGCTGCCGCCGCTCATCTCGCCGGCCATGGTCAGCGACCTCGGCGACCACGAGGTCGACTGGCTGATCGCGGCCTGCCAGCCCATGGTGCCGTTCAACCTGACCGGCAACCCCGCGCTCGTGGTGCCGTCCGGCACGGTCCAGGGCCTGCCCGTCAGCCTGCAGTTCGTCGGCCATCAGCGTGACGAGGCCACGATTCTCGCCCTGGGCTCGGCCTGGCAGGCCGCCACCGACCACCACCTCGTCCGACCCCCCGCCCTGTCCACCCTGCACGACTGAGAGAAACCGGGAGCACCATGTACACCTCCATCACCGACGCCGCCGCGGCTCTGCGGGCCGGCGAGACCACCTCGGTCGATCTGGTCCGCGCGGGCTACGCGCTGGCCGACGCCCACGACGCCGAACTGGGCGTCTACATGGCCCGGTTCGACGAGACCGCGCTGGCCGCGGCCGAGAAGGCCGACGCCGAGCTGGCCGGCGGGGTCGATCGCGGCCCGCTGCACGGCATCCCGATCGGGGTGAAGGACATCATCACCACCGAGGAGGGCGAGACCACCGCCCAGAGCTTGGTTCTCGACCGGTCCTGGGGTGTCGGCGACGCCCCGGTGGTCGCCCGGCTGCGCGCCGCCGGCGCGGTCATCACCGGCAAGCTCACCACGATGGAATACGCCATCGGCATGCCCGATGTCACCAAGCCGTTCCCGCTGCCGCGCAACCCGTGGAACACCGCCCACTACTCGGGCGGGTCGAGCTCAGGCACCGGCGGCGGCGTGGCCGCCGGGTTCGTCCTCGGCGGGCTGGGCACCGACACCGGCGGCTCGGTCCGTTGGCCGGCCGCCGTCGACGGCATCACCGGCATGAAGCAGACGTTCGGCCGGGTGCCCAAGGTCGGCTGCGTCCCGCTGGGGTACAGCTACGACCACATCGGCCCGATGGCCCGGTCCGCCGCCGACTGCGCGGCCATGCTCGCGGTGATGGCCGGCCACGACCCGCGGGACGCCTGCAGTGTCGACCGTCCGGTCGACGACTACCTGACCGGCCTGACCGGATCGCTGGACGGCATGCGGATCGGCCTGGACACGCTGAAGGCCGAGAGCGGCGAGTTCTGGGACCCGGCGCTGGACGGCCTGCTCGCCGACGCCGTGACCGCGCTGGAGGCGGCCGGAGCCACGGTCGTCGAGGTGGACCTGCCGCTGTATCACGAACTCAAGACGTGCACCGTGACGGGCTTCTGCGCCGAGGCGTACGCATACCACCGGCCCGACCTGCGGTCGCGCTGGGCCGATTTCGCCGCCGGCACCCGGGCCGCGGTCATCGACGGCGCCCTGGTCGCCGCGGGTGACTACGTCCAGATGCAGCGGGTCCGCCGGGTCGGGCAGCGACTGCTGGCCGAGCTGTACGCCGATGCCGGGGTCGACGTCATCATCACCCCGACCACCAGTACGCCGGCGCCCGTCTTCGACGACATGAAGCTGGCCGAACTGATCCCGGGCCTGCACACCATGTACTGGAACGCGGTGGGCAACCCGGCCATGTCCGTGCCGATGGGCTTCACCGCGGACGGTCTGCCGATGGGGCTGCAGCTGTGCGGCAAGCCCTTCGACGAGGCGACCGTGTTCGCCGCCGGCCATGCCTTCCAGCAGCAGACCGACTGGCACACCCGCGTTCCCGCCATGATCACCGCCTCCGCCGCGCTCGCCGCCTGAACCGGCCGGCCCGTACTCCCGAAGGGAAACCCATGTCCGACACCGTCGATCCCGCCGCGTTGGTGGCC
>JBQGEH010000263.1:0-2500 GCA_052039515.1 Nakamurella sp.
CTGTCGACCACGGCCTGCAGGCCGGGTCGGCGGAGCAGGCCCGGCGGGTCGCGGGCCAGCTGCGCGAGCTCGGCTACCCGACGGTGACGGTGCTGCCGGTCCGGGTCACCGGCCCCGGCGGCCCGGAAGCGGCCGCCCGGCGGGCCCGCTACGACGCGCTGCACCCGCTCGCCGGCGACGGCGCCGTGCTGCTCGGCCACACCCTCGACGACCAGGCCGAGACCGTGCTGCTGGGCCTGGGCCGCGGGTCCGGACCGCGCTCGATCGCCGGGATGGCGCCGGCGACGCCCCCCTGGGGGCGGCCGCTGCTCGGGCTGCGCCGCGCCGACACCGAGGCCGCCTGCACCGAGCTGGGCCTGTCGTGGTGGCGCGATCCGCACAACGACGACCCCGCCTACACCCGCGTCCGGCTGCGCCACGAGGTACTCCCGCTGCTCGAGGACGTGCTCGGCGGCGGGGTGGCCGCGGCGCTGGCCCGCACCGGGGCCCAGTTGCAGGAGGACGCCGACGTCCTGGACGCGCTGGCCGCCGACCTCGCCCGGTCCGCGCTGGCCGGGACCGCGCTCCGGCTGGAGCTGCTGCAGCCCGCTCCGCCCGCGCTGCGCCGGCGGGCGCTGCGCTGGTGGCTGCAGGCGGCCGGCGTCACCGGGCTGACCGCCGACCACCTGCACCGCGTCGACCGTCTGGTCGCCGACCCGGGCGGGGTGGCCGCCGTCCGGCTGCCCGGGCGGCTGGACGCGGTGACCGCCGACGGCGCGCTGCGACTGCGTCCGGTGGGCTGACCGGGGGACCGCGCGGCGGGCCGCACCGGCGGCGGGCACTAGTCTGGGTCGCGCTCCGCGCCGCCGTCCGCGCGCCGCCGTCCGACCCCTGGGAGTCCCGTGTCCGGCTCTGACCTCACCACCGTGCTGACCGCGTCCGACCGGATCGAGGGAGGCGACCCGGGCCGCCCCCACGGCTACGGCGGCGAGATCGAAGCCACCCTGATCACCGCCGAGGTCCTGCAGGCCAAGATCGCCGAGCTCGCCGCCGCGGTCGCCGCCGACCACGACTCCGATCAGCCGCCGCTGCTGATCTGCGTGCTCAAGGGCGCGGTCATGTTCGTCACCGACTTCGCGCAGGCGCTCCCGATCCCGGCCGAACTCGAGTTCATGGCGGTGTCGTCCTACGGCTCGGCCACCTCGTCGTCGGGTGTGGTGCGGATCCTGAAGGACCTCGACAAGGACATCAGCGGGCGCCGGGTCGTCATCGTCGAGGACATCATCGACTCCGGGCTGACGCTGTCCTGGCTGTTGAAGAACCTGCAAACCCGCAACCCCGGCTCCATCGAGGTGGTGGCCCTGCTGCGCAAGCCGGAGGCGGTCAAGGTCGACGTCGACGTCCGCTACGTCGGGTTCGACATCCCCAACGAGTTCGTCGTCGGCTACGGGCTGGACTACGCCGAGCGCTACCGCGACCTGCCCTTCGTCGGGCTCCTCGACCCGAAGATGATCCGCGCCGACTGAGTGCACACCGGGCGCGGCGGCCCCGGGGAACGAAGGTGCCGCGCGGATCGTTGGTACCCCGGTGGACGTCCGGCCCCGGATCACGAGCGACCGCTCTGACGGAGGCCGGCGGTAGTCTTGGCCTCACCCGGTGCTACCGGGGAGCGGGCGACCGACGTGCACCAGCGCAGTGACCCCCGTCCGGTGGACCGGTTGACCGATCCGGTGCCGCCGGCTTCGTTTGAGAGTTCAGGAGGGTGGCCGCCCCCGCGGCCGGACGCCATATGGATCGCAAAAAGTTGTTGCGCTCGCCCCTCGTGTGGGTGGCCGTCGTCCTGCTCGTCCTGGTGGGTTACTCGGTGCTGTCCGACGACACCCGCGGCTACGCCCCGCAGCCGACCTCGGTCGCCCTGCAGCAGCTGTCCAGCGGCAACGTGACCAAGGCCGTCATCGACGACAAGGAACAGCGGATCCGGCTGACGCTGAACTCCCCGCTGGACGACAGCACGCAGATCTACACGCAGTACCCGGCCGGTGCCACCGATCAGATCTTTCAGGCCGTTCAGGACGCGAAGCTGTCCGGCGGCTACGACACCCAGGTATCCAGCGACTCGTCGATCTTCTCGTTCCTGATCTACCTGCTGCCGATCGCGATCATCATCCTGTTCCTGATGTGGATGATGAACAACGCCCAGGGGGGCGGCAACAAGGTCATGGGCTTCGGCAAGTCCAAGGCCAAGCTGCTCACCAAGGACATGCCGTCCACCAAGTTCACCGACGTCGCCGGCGCCGACGAGGCCGTCGAGGAACTCAACGAGATCAAGGACTTCCTGCAGAACCCGGCCCGCTACCAGGCGCTGGGCGCGAAAATCCCCAAGGGCGTGCTGCTGTACGGCCCGCCCGGCACCGGCAAGACGCTGCTGGCCCGTGCGGTGGCCGGTGAGGCCGGGGTGCCGTTCTACACGATCTCCGGCTCCGACTTCGTCGAGATGTTCGTCGGCGTCGGCGCGAGCCGC
>JBQGEH010000264.1:0-2693 GCA_052039515.1 Nakamurella sp.
CATCGGCGTCCTCGGCACCGGTCCGATGGCCGCCCACCAGGCGTTGCTGTTCCGCCAGCTCAGCGACGACGTCGTGGTGTTCGAGCACACCGCGACGCTGACCGACGACGACCGTGAACAGCTGGCCGCGATCGGCGTCGACATCGTCCCGGGCCAGGTGGTCGCCCTCGAGACCGACGGCGCGGACGGGCATCTCACCGGTGTCCGACTCGAGGACGGCACCGTGGTCCCGCGCCGCACCGTCGCGACGGCGTCCCGGATGGCGGCCCGCAGCGCCCTGCTGGACGGTCTCGGGCTCCACGCCGTCCCCCACCCGATGGGCGACGCCGTGGGCACGTACATCCCCAGCGGTCCGATGGGCGCGACGGACGTCCCGGGCGTCTTCGTCGCCGGCAACATCACCGACCTGCAGGCGCAGGTCGGTGCGTCGGCCGCGGCCGGCGCCATGGCCGGTGCCGGGCTGCACGCCGATCTGATGCGGGAGGAGACCGCCGCCGCGGTCGCGCGGTACCGCAGCGGTCAGGACGGGGCGCGCATCAGCAGGTAGCCGGCCGGCGGCCGCCCGTCGATGATCGGTTCGATCCGCAGCCGCGCCGTCTCGGTGAAGCCGTGGGCGGTCATCCGCCCGGCCAACGCGTCGAGGTCCCAGGTCCAGGCGGGCGAGGCGCGGTGCTCGTCGTAGGCCGTCCAGCCGTCCGGCCCGGGGTCGACCGCGATCTGCACGCCGACCAGCAGCGGCGCTCCGGGCCGCAGCAACCGGGCGAACTCCGTCCACGCCGCGCCCAGCCCGCCCGGTGGGACGTGGATGAGGGAGAAGTGCGCCAGCACACCGGCGAGTGACCGGTCCGCGCCGCCCGTCGTGAGCAGTGACCCGACCTCGAAGCGCAGGTCCGGTCGGTGCCGGCGCGCGAGCGTGATCATCTCCGGTGACAGGTCGACGCCGAACGCCGGGATCCCGAGGTCGGCGAGCAGCTCGGTCAACTGCCCGGGCCCGCACCCGGCGTCGCGCACCGCACCCGGGCCCGCGGCGCAGACCACCGCGGCGAACGCGGTGATCATCGCGGTCGACAACGCGTGGGTGGAGCTGTCGTCGTGCCGGACGAGGTCGTCGTAGGCCGCGGCCGCCGCGTCGTAGTCGCGGCGGACGCGCTCGCCGACCGGATCCGCGGGGCCGGAGGTCACCGTGCGCTCCAGCCGCCGTCCATCGTGTACGACGCGCCGGTCACCATCCGGGCGTCGTCGGACACCAGCCAGGCGACCAGCGACGCGACCTCTGCCGGTTCGACGAGCTGCTTGATCGCCGACTCGCGCAGCAGGATGGTCTCGACCACCTCGTCCTCCGGCAGCCCGTGGACCCGGGCCTGGTCGGCGATCTGCCGCTCGACCAACGGTGTCCGGACGTAGCCGGGGCTCACGCAGTTGCTCGTGACCCCGTGCGGGCCGCCCTCCAGGGCGGTCACCTTCGACAGCCCCTCGATCCCGTGCTTGGCGGTCACGTACGCCGACTTGAACGGTGACGCCCGCAGGCCGTGCACCGACGAGATGTTCACGATCCGCCCGAAGCCGCGCTCGTACATCCGCGGCAACGCCGCCCGGATCAGCAGGAACGGCGCCTCGACCATGATCTGCAGGATCGTCCGGAAGTCGTCCGGAACGAACTCGTGCAACGGCCGGACCCGTTGCAGGCCGGCGTTGTTGACCAGCACGTCGACGTCGAGCACCAGCCGCTCGAGCGCGGCGACGTCGGACAGGTCGACGGTCCCGGCCTCGCCGCCGATGTCGGCGGCCACCGCCCTCGCCGCGTCGCCGTTCACGTCGGCGGCGATGACGTGCATCCCGCGGGCCGCGAGCGTCCGGGCGCAGGCCGCGCCGATCCCACTGCCGGCCCCGGTCACGAGCGCTCTACGGGTCATCGGTCCCTCCCCTCGTCGCACGCGTGCGGATCCAGCGTCGCACAGGGACCGACCGCGTCGACCCGTCGGGCCGCAGCGGGGCCATAGCGGCGGCGACAGCGGCGACGATGCGTGATCGGCAGCACCGGCCAGCCTCTGTTCAACGACACCACCGGCACCTACCGCCCCGGGGTCGACGACCTCACCGACGACGGCCGCACCCTGCACGCGCTGTTCGCCACCGCCTACGTCGCCACCCTGCTCGACACCTGACCACACCCCAGCACGCCGACCGAAAACTCCTGTCACAGCATCGATCTCGTGCGGCCCGCCTCTCGCTGTCGAACGCCCCGCGCCCGGCTGGCGAACTCGTTTCGGCGCCTGCCCGTAGGGTGGTGTCGCATGAGCGCGGTGTGGCACCCACGGACCGAAGCGGACCTCGTGGCGTCCATCCGGGAGGGCACGCTCGCCGAGACCCACCACCAGGACGTCAAGCGCGAGCTCGGCACGAAACCCGGCGACCGGAAAGAACTCGCCCGCGACCTCGCCCAGTTCGGGCTCGACGGCGGGCAGCTGATCATAGGTATCGACGAAGACAAGGACGCCCGGACCTGGACCCTTGCCCCTCAGCCGCTCGCCGGTCTCAGCGAGCGGATCGAGCTGATCGCGCGCAGCAACATCACCCCCGAGCTGACCTTCATCATCCGCTCGATCCCCTCCGAGCAGGATCCCGCTTTGGGCTACGTCATCGTCGAGGTGCCCGCATCAGCGTCGGCGCCGCACATGGTCGACTGGGTGTAC
>JBQGEH010000265.1:0-2744 GCA_052039515.1 Nakamurella sp.
GGACGGGGTGGTCGCGGCCGTCGACGCCCTGCCGGTCGGGGTGGCCGCGTGGCGGCTGGGGGCTGGCCGCGAGCGCCGCGAGCACGACGTGCAGCCCGCCGCCGGGGTGCTGTCACTGGTCAGCCCGGGCGACACCGTCAAGGCCGGGCAGCCGCTGTTCGAACTGCACACCGACACCCCGGAGAAGTTCGCCGTCGCCCACACCGAGCTGGCCGCCGCCGTGACGTTGGCGCCGGTCGGGACCGTTGTCGAGCCGCGGCGGTTGGTGCTGGAGACCGTGCGGTCGGACTGAGCGCTGCTCGACGGTGAGTGGTGCACCAGCAGCTCGAGAACCCTGCTGCTGCGCCACTCGGCGGTCGGTCGGAGCGGAGAGCCGGCGCTCAGGCCGGGTGCATCTGAACCGGACTCGCCACGGTGACCGTCCGGCTCACCGTGCACAGCCGGTCGCGGGACTGTTCGATGGCCCGGCCGAGCACCGCGCGGGCCTTGTCACCAGCCTCACCCGCGGGGAAGACGAGATCGAAGACGGCCTGCAGATCGGTCATCCGGTTGCCCTGGTCGTCGCGGATCTTGTCACCGCTGACCCGCACCGTGAACTCCTCGGCCTCGGCGCGCTTGCCGGTGATCATGTCCACGTCGATCGCCGAGCAGCCGCCGATCGCGGCCAGCAGCAGCTCGACGGGAGTGAACGCGTCGGATTCCCCGTCACCGAACTCGATCCGGCCGCCCCGCGGGTTGGTGGCCTGCCACCGGCCCGAACCGAGCCGGGTGACCTCGACACTGCGTGCGCTCGAATCCGTCATGCCCCAGATCCTGCCTGCTCGCGGTCAGTCCGCCGTCCGGTACCCCTCGATGACCTGCGCCTCGGCCCGCAGCCGTTCGGCCGCATCAGGTTGGTCGACGGCGTCGAACGTGGTCGCCGCCGCCCGTCGTTCCTCGATCTGACCGTCGACGACGAGGGCGATCTCGGCGTCCGTCAGTTCCAGCCGGGCCACGTCGGTCGACCCGACGCCGACCGACGCGCCGGCCACCTGCTCGCCGACGAGCGACGAAGCGGGAACGTGCGCCGGGGCCGGCACAGCCTGGGCGTCGTCCAGCGCGGCCAGCAGTGAACGGATCGCTGCGACGTCGACGCCGGCCCTCGCCTTCATCGCGGTCTTCAGATCGTTGCGCAGCCGCGCCCGCAGCGCGGTCAGCATGTCGTCGTGAGGGAGTGACTCCACCCGGCGAGTGTGGTCATCGGGCCGCGCCGCGGTCAACGGGAATGAGGTGGCCGTAGTCGGGCAGGTCGATCTTGTCGGCCGGCGGGCTGATGAGCCCCCCGCTGACCGCCTTGACCGGCCCCGAGCCGGCCACCTTCAGCGCGGTCCGCAGCAGACCCAACCCGACGGAGCTGCGCGGGTGCACGACCTGCGGGGTGCCCGGCGGCAGCTTCTGGGCCTGCTCGACGTACGGCCGCAGGATCCGCTCGTACCCGGCCAAGGCATCGCGGTGGTGCACGTGGGCAGCGAGTTCACCGGCCAGTACGTACCCGCCGACGATGGCCAGGCTGGTGCCCATCCCGCTGACCGGGGTGGCGCACCAGGCGGCGTCCCCGAGGAGGGCGACCCGTCCGGACGTCCAGGTGGGGCTGAGGATCTGGCCCAGGTCCTCCAGGTAGAGATCATCGGCGGTGTCCAGGCCGGCCAGCAGTCGGTCGGTCCGCCACCCGGCACCGGCGAACCGGTCCCGCAGCACCCGCTTCTGCTCGCCGGAGGACAGCTGATCGTGCCGGTCGTCGCTGCGGAACGACAGCGTCACCCGGGTGCGGCCGACGTTGTCCGGTCGGGTCGTCACCGAGCGGCCGTCCGGCGCGTTGTACCAGTTCCACCAGTCGTCGTCCTCGGGCGCGCGCTCGACCGAGTAGTAACCCATGGTGAGCCCCAGGGGACGCCGCTCCGCGGTGTCGCCGAACACCTGGCGGCGGGTTGTCGAGCCGACGCCCTCGGCGACCAGCAGGACGTCGTACCGTCCGGACGAACCGTCGCTGAACGTCACGTCGACACCGTCCGCGGAGTCCTCACACTGCTGCACGGTCAGGCCGAACCGGTGGTCCACGTCGCCCCGGGTCTGCTCGTACAGCAGCTGCGCCAACTGACCGCGCAGGATCTCCCGCTCCGCGGTCGCGCCGTCGGTGTCGGACTCGCCGGCCGGGAACTCGGCCAGCGGGGTGTCGTCGCCGTCGACGAATCGCGTCCCCACTTCGCCGGTGCTGCGGGGGCCCCCCACGTCGTCCCTTGTCCGATCGGCCCCCGCCCCGGAGGCCCTGCGCCGCAGCACCTCCCGCGCCGCCCCGCGCACATCGATGTTCTGTCCCTGGGTGCGCAGCTCCGGCGACCGCTCGACGACCGTGCAACGCCAGCCGAACCGGGCCAGCCACCAGGCGGCGACCTCGCCCGCGATACCCGCCCCGGTGATCAGCGCCGTCCTCGTCATGGACCGCCTGTACCCGACGCGGCGCCCGGCAACCCAGTGGCGATAGACGCGAGCGGGGGGTCAGGCGGATTGGGCCTCGAACTGCCTCCGGGGACGATGGGCCATCATGTTCCAGATCGCCAACATGGGAAGCACTACGAGCCCCAACCATGCAACCGCATAGATGGAGGACGTCTCCGCGCTCCTGCGGACGATGGCCAAGCAGACGGTTGCAATAATCATCCAAGCGGCGACATCCCAGATCACCGAGGGCCCGTTTACCTCAAGAA
>JBQGEH010000266.1:0-2719 GCA_052039515.1 Nakamurella sp.
CGGACCGTCTTCGTGGTCAGCGGGTTCGATCCGCCCGCTCACCGGTACGTCAGCGAGGGCTTCGAGGCCATCTGCGGACTACCCGGGTCGGTCCTGCTCGAGGACTCGACGGTGATGGCCCGCATCATCCACCCCGACGACGTCGACGTCGCCATGGCGTGGGTGCAGCGCTTCTGGTCAGGGCAGCCCGGTCAGGTCGAACTGCGGATGGTCCGTCCGGACGGTGCGGTGCGCTGGGTGCGGATGGCGTCGACGCTGATCCCGGGCGCGGACGCGCAGGGATTCCAGATGATCACCGCGCTCGACGACATCACCGCGCGGGTGGCCGCCGTCGAGGCGGCCCGGGCCGCCGAGGCCGCGGCCCGGGCGGCGCACGAGGCCAAGGCCGCGTTGATCTCGCGGATGAGTCACGAGCTGCGGACCCCGCTCAACGCGGTGATCGGGTTCGCGCAACTGCTGGAGCGGCGGGTCGGCGATCCGGACGACCTGTCGTCCGTGCAGTACATCCTGTCGTCCGGACGGAACCTGCTGTCGATGATCGACGAGGTCCTCGACGTCTCCCGGATCGGCGCGGGCAGCTTGTCGCTGACCGTCGAGCCGGTGGAGGCAGCGTCCCTGGTCGACGAGGTCGGGCGGCTGTTCCAGCCGACGGCGGAGCGGACCCGCGTCTCCGTCGCCGTCGAGGGCGGACCGGCCGGGTTGCGGCTGCTCGGCGACCGCCAGCGCCTCGTGCAGGTGCTGCACCAGCTGATGGTGGAGGCCGCCGAACGGCACCGTCCGGGCGGGCACCTGTGGCTGTCGTGGTCGGCGGCCGGCGGTGCGTCGGTGACGGTCCGCGACGACGGACCGGGGATCGCGCAGGACGTCCGCGAACGGTTGTTCACTCCCCTGGACCAGTTGGGGGCGGCCGGTACCGCGGTGGCCGGTGCGGGGGTCGGTCTGTCGGTCACCCACGCCCTCGTCGAGCTGATGGGCGGCAGCATCTCGGTCGAGTCGGCGCCCGGGCTCGGGTCGTCGTTCACCGTGCGGCTGCCGGCGGCGGCCGACCGTGCGGTGGTCGGTTCGGCGGACGCGGCGTTCGTCCCCACGCCCGGGGGGATCGGCCCGACCACGCTGCTGTACATCGAGGACAACGAGCCGAACGTGCGCGTCGTGACCTCGCTGTTGCGGCTCCGGCCCGGCTGGCAGCTCGTCCACGCCGGGCTCGGCGTGACCGGCCTGGACCTCGCCCGCTCGCAGTCGCCGGATCTCATCCTGCTGGATCTGCATCTGCCCGACTGCTTCGGGTTGTCGGTGCTCGAATCGCTCAAGGCCGATCCGCTGACCGCCGGGATCCCGGTGGTCATCCTGAGCGCCGACGCGAGTCAGCTGCAGGTCGACCGGCTGCTGCAGGCCGGGGCGGCCCAGTACCTGACCAAGCCGCTGGACGTACGCGAAGTGCTCATGCTGCTCGACGGCATCACCGCGGACCAACTCGCACGGATGGTCGATGCCTAGCACCTTGGAACGGTTCTCGACGATGTGCGTGCTCATCGTCGACGACAACCCGGCCAACGTCGCGCTGCTCCAGGCGCTGCTGCGTGACGCCGGGTTGAGCCAGGTCGTCACCGAGACCGACCCGCGACGGGTGTTCGGGCTGCTGCCCGTGGTCAATCCCGACCTGGTCCTGCTGGATCTGCAGATGCCGCACGTCAACGGGTTGGACCTGCTCGACGCCATCACCCGCTTCGCCGCCGGCAGCTACCTGCCGGTGATGGTGCTGACCGCCGACACCAGCCCGGAGACCCGGAACCAGGCGTTCGGACGGGGCGCGCGGGACTTCCTGACCAAGCCGCTGGACATCGTCGAGGTGGTGCTGCGGACGGCCAACCTGCTGGAGACCCGTCAGCTGCACCAGATGTTGCGGGCGGCCCCGACATCGCCGACACCGCCGTCGATCCCGCAGCCCGCCACCGGCGCCCACGACCAGGCCGAGGCGGCCGGCCGCCGGGTCCGGACGGTGCTGCGTGACCGGAGCATCGTGCCGTTCTTCCAGCCGGTCATCGACCTGACGTCGATGGCCATGGTGGGCCAGGAGGCGCTGGCCCGTTTCCCGAGCCCGCACCCGCAGGGCCCCGCGGGCTGGTTCAGCGACGCCTTCGCCAGCGGCATGGGTTCCGAACTCGAGTGGCTGGCCGTGATGAACGCGCTGCCGATGCTCGACACCGCGGATCAGGGAACGTTTCTCGCGCTGAACATGTCGCCCGCGACGATCGAGCTGATCCCGGAGCGCAACATCTTCCCGCCGGCCGTCTGCCCCCGCATCGTCATCGAGCTGACCGAGCACGTGCCGATCGAGGACTACTCCGCGATCCATCGCGCGCTGTCCGGGTTGCGCAGTCACGGGGCGCGGCTGGCGGCTGACGATCTCGGCTCCGGGTACGCCGGGTTCCGGCACCTGGTGGCGCTGCAGCCGGACGTGGTGAAGCTGGACATCTCGCTGATCCGCGGCATCCACCGCAGTCGCCCGCAGCGCGCGCTGGCCAGCGCCCTCGTCGCCTTCGCCCGCGACATCGCCGCCGAGGTCATCGCCGAGGGCGTCGAGGAAGCGGCCGAGGTGGAGGTGCTGCGCGACATGGGGATCCGCTGGGCGCAGGGTTACTACCTCGGGATGCCGGCCCCGGCGGCCCGCTGAGTCCGTGGCACGGTGGTGCCATGACCAGCCCCGAGCCTGCGATCG
>JBQGEH010000267.1:0-7590 GCA_052039515.1 Nakamurella sp.
GGACGAACCGGCGCTGGAACCCGAACATCCAGTCGGTGCGGGCGCTCATCGCCCCGGGCACGGTGCGCAAGGTCAACGCCTGCACCTCGTGCGTGAAGGCCGGCAAGGTCGTCCGCAGCGCCTGATCCGCGCCGCTCCGCGGCCCGTGAAAGACGGTGGTCACTCCGGTGGCCGCCGTCTTTCGTCTTTTTCCGGGTCCGCACCGGCTGAGCGGCGCACGGGGGCGCCTGATTGACTGACCAGCGTGACTGACGTTGAGACGGGCGACGCGCCCACCCCGCCGGCCGGCACCGCCGCCGCCGGATCGGTGACCACCTCCGAGTCCACCCTCACCGGCCACGTGGTCCTCGCCACCGCCGACAGCAACGCCTTCCAGTCGCTGCGACGCACCCCGACGTCGCGGGAGGAGCGCTTCCGCATCGGCCGGGAGCTGCGGCACAAGGTCCCCCGCCAGACGCTCGGCTACTGGCAACCGCCGGACAAGCGCCCCAACCCCGTCGACCTCATCCGCGAGTCCCACGAGGGGCGGGTGCCCGAGCTCATCCCGATCCGGGTCGGCCGGATGGTGTCCTCGCCCTACGGCTTCCTCCGCGGCACCGCCATCGTGATGGCCGACGACGTCGCCCGGCTACCCTCGACCGGCATCTACCCCGTCGTCTGCGGCGATTCCCATCTGGGCAACTTCGGCTTCTACGCCTCCCCCGAACGTGACCTCGTGATGGACCTCAACGACTTCGACGAGGCCCACCCCGGGGCCTGGGAGTGGGACCTGCGCCGGCTGGTGGCCAGCATCTGGGTGGCCGGCCGGCACAACGGCTTCTCCGAGAGCCAGTGCGAGTCGTCGGTCGAGTCGTGCGTGCGGGCCTACCGCGAGGAGGTCGCCCACCTCGCCGAACAACCGCTGCTGGACCGCTCCTACCAGCGGCTGGACGTCGACCGGCTCAACCAGACCACCAGCAACCGCACGCTGCGCGAGGAGATCGAGCGGGCGGCCAAGCGGGCTCAACGCCGCACCAGTGACCGCGCGCTCCCCCGCTTCGTCACCGAGGAGAACGGCCGCCGCCGCATCATCGAGGCGCCCCCGTTGATCACCCGGGTCACCGACGAGGAGTACGAGGCGATCGCCGCCGGGCTGGACGACTACCTGGCCACGGTGACCGGCCACTGGCAGCGGGTGCTCGGCGGCTACACGATCGTCGACATCGCCCACAAGGTGGTCGGGGTCGGCAGCGTCGGTCTGCGCGCCTACGTCGTCCTGTTGGAGGGGTCCAGCCCCGACGACGTCATCTTCCTGCAGCTGAAACAGGCGCGGCGCTCGGTGCTGGCCCGCTTCGTGCACGGCACCTCGGCCTGGCACGCCCACCAGGGGCAGCGGGTGGTGGAGTACCAGCAGGCGCTGCAGACGGTCAGCGATCCGCTGCTCGGGTGGACGACGGTGCAGGGGCGGCAGTACTACGTGCGGCAGTTCCGCAACATGAAGGGCACCGTGCCGCTGGACGCCGTGGACCACGCGGGGATGCGCGACTACGCGGACGTGGTCGGGCACCTGCTGGCCAAGGGGCACGCCCGGACCAGCGGCGCGTCGATGATCGCCGGCTACGCCGGGCGCAGCGGCCGGCTGGACGACGCGCTGTGCCAGTTCGCCCGCCGCTACGCCGACCAGACCGAGGCCGACCACCGGGAGCTGGAGCGGGCGGTCAAGCGCGGCCTGCTGCCGGTCGAGTACCCGGTGGGCGGCACCGGCTTCCGCAACTGAGCCGCACCCACGATCGAGAGGACCCGTGTGACCGTCAATCTGGAGCAGATCGTCTTCGACGCCCGCGACGCCGCGGCGCTGGCCGGATTCTGGGCGGAGCTGCTGGAGCAGCCGGTCGACCCCGACGCCGGCCCCGAGTTCGCGTCGGTCGGCCGCTCCGGTGCCTACCCGCTGCCGGTGCCGTTCCTGTTCATGCAGGTCCCCGAGGAGCGCGCCGGGAAGAACCGGGTGCACGTCGACCTCGATTCGGCCACCCCGGAGGTCGACGTGGAGCGCGCGGTGCGGCACGGCGCACGGCGGATCGGCGACCACGACGAGTACGGCACCCGCTGGACGACGCTGGCCGACCCGGAGGGCAACCTCTTCGACATCGTCTACCGGGCGTCCTGAGCCGTCCCGTCGGCGAGATCGACGGCACGGGCGAAGATCTCGTCGATCATCGGCGGGGTCAGCCGTCCGGTGAAGGTGTTCTGCTGGCTGACGTGGTAGCAGCCGAGGACGGTGACACCGCCGGGCAGCCGCACCTGCACCCCGTGCCCGAACGCCACCGCCGGCTGCGGGACGGCGAACCCGGCGGCGCGCAGTGCGGGCCACAGCGCCGCCCAGCCGAAACCGCCGAGCACCACCACGACCCGCAAGGAGCCGGCGGCCAGCCGCACCTCCTCGGCGAGCCAGGGCGCGCAGGTGTCGCGCTCGGCCGGGGTGGGCTTGTTGGCCGGCGGCGCGCAGCGCACCGCCGGGGCGATGCGGGTCCGGAACAGGGTCAGCCCGTCGTCGGCGCTGACGCTGGTCGGCTGGTTGGCCAGGCCGCAGCGGTGCAGCGACGCGTACAGGAAGTCCCCGGAGCGGTCGCCGGTGAAGTTGCGGCCGGTCCGGTTGGCGCCGTGCGCGGCCGGCGCGAGACCGACCACCAGGATCTCCGGATCAGCCGCGCCGAACCCGGGAACCGGCCGCCCCCAGTAGGTCTCGTCCAGGAAGGCGCGCCGCTTCACCCGGGCGACGTCCTCCCGCCAGGTCACCAGCCGTGGGCAGGCGCGGCACACGCTGACCCGGGCGCTCAGGGTCGGGATGTCACCGGCGGTGGCGGCCAGCGTCGCCACGTCCGCGGCGGAGTGGGCGACGGGGGTCTCCGGGGTGGCGGGATCCCCCGGCCAGCCGGTGCCGGGAGCGACGACCATCAGCGGGGCGCCGACGTCGGCAGGCCGTAGCCGCGGGCGGCCTCGGCCATCCGGTGGTCGTAGGTGACGAGCACCTCAAGATCGGGCAGGAAGGCGGCGGCGGCGATGTGCAGCGCGTCCAGCGTCCGGACCGTCGGCGGCGGGAGTCGACCGGCGAGGGTCAGCATGGAGGGCGTCAGCTCCAGGACGTCGACGCGCGCGGTCAGCAGAACGGCCGCCGCCGACGCCTCCGCCGACACCCGGGCGGCCAACCGGTGGAGCTCGACCACGCCGATGCTGCAGGTGACCAGGGGCACCGCCGGCGAGTCGCCGAGCCAGGCTCGCAGCGCCGCGGAGTGGTCCTCGTCCACGATGATCTTGGCCAGCGCCGACGTGTCCAGATACCGACTCACCGATCGTCCCGCAACTCGGCGAGCAGGTCGTCACTGGTGCGGCCACCCGGCGGCGGGCTCACCGGGACCACCTCGAGGGGGTCTCCCCGCCCGGGGCGCAGCACGCCGGCGGCGATCAGGTGCTCGCGCGACCGGCCGGACCCGGTCTCGATCGGCGTCAGGCGGGCGATCGGCCGTCCATGGCTGGTGATCTCGATGCTGTCCCCGGTGGCCTGTACCCGGGCCAGCAGTGCACTGGCGTCCTGGCGCAGTTCGCGGACCCCCACCGTCTCCATGTAGCACACGGTAGCACTTCGGGTCGCACGCTTCCCCGGCCAGCCGACGGCCGACCGGATCGGAGCCGGCGACGAAGTTGACCACCGCTGTGGTGCACTGATCCGGTGATGGACATACGGCTCGGCGCCTACGGCGTGATCGTCTCCGACGGCGCCATCCTGCTCACCCACTGGGCGGCCGGCGCGGCGTGGACGCTGCCCGGCGGTGGCATCGACCCGGGCGAGGAGCCGACCGCCGCCGCCGTCCGGGAGATCTTCGAGGAGACCGGGCTGACCGCCACCGTCGACCGGCTGCTGGGCCTGTCCACCGTGGTGGTGCCGGCCGACCGGCGGCTCAACGGCCGCGACGTGCCGTTGCACGCGCTGCGGATCGTCTACCGGGCCACCGTCGCACCGGGCGAGCTGGTCGTCGAGGTCGACGGGAGCAGCGACGACGTCCGGTGGGTGCCGTTGGACCGGCTCGACGATCTGCCGCTGGTCGATCTGGTGCACATCGCGCTGGAGCTCGACCGGACGGAACCGCCGACCGGGACGCTGCCCGGCTGACCTCAGTCGATCCGGCGCATCCAGCCGTGGTTGTCCGGCGCCTCGCCGCGCTGCAGCGCGACCAGCGCCTCCCGCAACTTCATGGTGACCTCGCCGGAGCCGCCGTCGCCGATGGTGAACCCGCCCTCGGCGTGCTTCACCGACCCGACCGGCGTGACGACCGCGGCGGTGCCGCAGGCGAAGACCTCGGTGAGCTCGCCGCTCTCGACGCCCTTCTCCCACTCGTCGGTGGAGATCCGGCGCTCGGTGGCGGTCCAGCCGTTCTCCTTCGCGAGCTCGAGCAGCGACCGCCGGGTGACGCCGGGCAGCAGCGTGCCGGACAGCTCCGGCGTGACGATCTCGACGTGGCCGGTGCCGTCCGGGCCGGGTGAGCCGAAGACGAAGAACAGGTTCATCCCGCCCATCTCCTCGACCCAGCGCCGCTCGACCGCGTCCAGCCAGACGACCTGGTCGCAGCCCTCGGCGGCGGCCTGCGCCTGCGCGGCCAGCGAGGCGGCGTAGTTGCCGCCGGTCTTGGCGAACCCCATGCCGCCCGGTGCGGCCCGCACGTACTCCGTCGACCACCAGACGCTGACCGGGTGCACGCCGTTGGTGAAGTAGGCGCCGGCCGGCGAGGCGATGACGGCGTAGACGTACCGGTCGGCCGGACGGACCCCGAGGCCCACCTCGGCGGCGAACATGAACGGCCGCAGGTACAGCGAGCTCTCCCCGCCCGTCGGCACCCACGCCCGGTCGGCGTCGACCAGCTGGTGCAGCGACTCGATGAACAGCTCGGTCGGCAGTTCGGGCATGCCGAGCCGGCGGGCCGAGGTGTTCAGGCGCTCGGCGTTGACGTCGGGCCGGAAGGTGGCCACGCCGCCGTCGGGCTGGGCGTAGGCCTTGATGCCCTCGAAGATCTCCTGCGCGTAGTGCAGCACCATCGTCGCCGGGTCCATCACGAACGGCCCGTACGGCACGACCCGGGCGTCGTGCCAACCCTTCTCGGTCGTCCAGTCGATGAGCACCATGTGGTCGGTGAAGTGCCGGCCGAAGCCGGGCTCGGCCAGGATCGCGGCGCGCTCGGCGTCCGGACGCGGGCTCGTCGACGGGGTGCGGGTGAAGGCGAGGGACATGCCGCTCAGCCTATCGCCCGATGGTCGGAAGTCCGACCAATTCTCCCGGTCAGCGCACGTGCGACGGGACGAACGGCGGTTTGACGATGCGGGCGGTCAGCGTCCGGCCGCGGACGTCCACCGCCACCGTGTCGCCCTCGCCGAGTCCGCTGACCGCGTCGACCAGCGCCAGCCCGATGCCCTTGTTGAGCGTCGGTGAGTGGGTGCCCGACGTCACCTCGCCGACCGGTCGGCCGTCGTGCACGAGCGTCTGGTGCGCCCGCGGGATCCCCCGGTCGATCATCTCCAGTCCCCACAGCAGCCGGGCCGGTCCGGCGGCCTTCTCCCGGATGAGGGCGTCCCGGCCGAAGAAGGCCTCCTTGGCCCAGCCGACCGCCCAGCCCGACCGCGCCTGCACCGGGCTGATCTGCGGCGACAGGTCCTGTCCGTGCAGCGGGTAGCCCATTTCGGTGCGCAGCGTGTCGCGGGCGCCGAGCCCGGCCGGCAGCCCGCCGCGGGCGGTCACCTCGGCCAGCAGGGCGTCCCACAGCGCGGGGGCGGCGTCCGTCGGCGGCAGCAGTTCGTAGCCGTGCTCGCCGGTGTACCCGGTGCGGCACAGCCGGACGGTGACGCCGTTCCAGTCGGCGTCGGCCCACTCCATGTAGTCCAGGGCGGCAGGGAGCCCGACCGCGGCGAGCACCTCGGCCGATTGCGGGCCCTGGACGGCGAGCACGCCGTAGGCGGTGTGGAGGTTCGTGACGGTGATCCCGGCCGGGGCCGCGGCGGCGATCTCGGCCACCACCAGGTCGGCGTTGGCCGCGTTGGGCACCAGGAAGACCTCGTCGGGGCCGACCAGGTAGGCGATGAGGTCGTCGATGACGCCGCCGGTGGGGTTGCAGCACAGCGTGTACTGCGCCTTGCCCGGCCCGATCCGGCCGAGATCGTTGCTCAGACAACGGTTCACGAACTCCGCGGCGCCGGGCCCGACCACCGACGCCTTCCCCAGGTGGGACACGTCGAACAGGCCCACCGCGGTCCGCACCGCCTGGTGCTCGGCGACCACGCCCCCGCCCGGATAGGAGATCGGCATCGACCACCCACCGAAGCCGGCCATCTTCGCGCCCAGCGCGCGGTGGGCGGCGTCCAGCGGGGAGGTCAACAGGTCGGTGGCCGTCATGAACGCTACCGTATCCACCCCGCCCCGCCCGGACCGCACCCGCGGGAGCGAGCTGAGTAGCGTGAGGCCGGCACGCGGACGCCTACCCGGCGTCCCGCCGCGTGCCGGACCCATCCCCGTCCCCGAGGAGCCCCCATGACCGAGCTGTCCCTGTCCGCCGCGAACCCGCTGGACGCCGCCGTCGACGCGCTGGTGGTGGGGTTGCACCCGGACGGCGACGGGCTCACGGTCGCCGACGGGCGGCTCGCCGACAGCGCAACGGCCTTCGCCGCCGTCGGAGCGACCGGCAAGGCCGGCGAGGTGGTCCGGATCCCGGCCCCCGCCGGGGTCACCGCCGCCAGCCTGGTCGGTGTGGGTCTCGGCCCGGCCGATGCGGTCACCGGTGAGAAGGTGCGCCGCGCCGCCGGTGTCGCCACCCGGGCGCTCGCCGGCGTCGCCACCCTGGGCAGCCTGCTCGGCGCGACCGAGCTGGGTGCCGCGGCCGAGGGGCACCTGCTCGGTGCCTACCAGTTCGACCGCTACAAGACCCCGGCGAAGGCCACCGCGGAGACGGTCACGCTGTTCGTGAGCGACGCCTCCGAGGCCGCCGAGGCGACCCTGCGCCGGGCGATGATCGGTGCCGAGGCGGTCAGCCTGGCCCGCGACCTGATCAACACCGCCCCGAACGACCTGCCGCCCGCCGTCTTCGCCGACCGGGCCAGCGCCGCGGCGAAGGAGGCCGGGCTGTCGGTGGAGGTGCTCGACGAGAAGGCGCTGGCCCGCGACGGTTACGGCGGCATCCTCGGCGTCGGCAGCGGTTCCACCCGTCCGCCGCGGCTGGTCCGGGTGGCGTGGACGCCGGCGAACCCGGTCAAGACGGTGGCGCTGGTCGGCAAGGGCATCACCTTCGACTCCGGCGGCATCTCGATCAAGCCGGCCCAGAACATGGACCACATGACGTCGGACATGTCCGGCGCCGCCTGCGTGGTGGCCACCGCCATCGCCGCGGCCGCGCTGGAGCTGCCGGTGGCCGTCATCGCCTACGCCCCGCTGGCCGAGAACCTGCCGTCGGGCTCCTCCTACCGCCCCGGCGACGTGCTCACCCATTTCGGCGGCAAGACCGTACACGTCCTCAACACCGACGCCGAGGGTCGGCTCGTGCTGGCCGACGCGATCGTGCGGGCGACCCGCGACGA
>JBQGEH010000268.1:0-4114 GCA_052039515.1 Nakamurella sp.
GGCCCCCGGGCGCAACCCGGTCCCGTCGCCATGAGGCCGCCGGGTGCGGATCCGTACGTCTACCGCCGACGGCGACGTGTCGGATGCCACTG
Source organism: Nakamurella sp. (assembly GCA_052039515.1). Lineage (GTDB taxonomy): Bacteria > Actinomycetota > Actinomycetes > Mycobacteriales > Nakamurellaceae > Nakamurella. The sequence continues at coordinate 93 of JBQGEH010000268.1, forward strand.
CGCCCCGCGTCGTTCGTCACACCGTGCCGGGGCACTGGACCCGGCAGAGTGGTACATCGATCGTCCGGTGGATCGTCCTCACCGAGGCGACTCCGGACCCGAACACGAGGAGTGCGGATGGTGGAACAACTCGCCTATCCCCGCCGGGTGCCCGAGAGCACGGGTGAGGACGTACGGCTGCGCAACTGGGCGCGCAACGCCGAGATCGCCGCCGACGGTGCCGTGGTGGCGCCCGGCTCCGAGGACGAGCTGCGGGCCTTCCTGGCCGCCAGCACCGGTCCGGTCCGGCTGATCGGCAGCCGGATGTCGCCGGGCCGGATGCTGGAGACCGCGCCCGCCGATGGCGTGCTGCTGGACCTGGCCGCTCTCACCGGGGTCCTCGAGATCACCGCGGACACAGCCACCTTCGCGGGTGCGACGCCGCTCGCCGAGGTCTACCGCACGTTGTCCGAGCAGGGCCGGATGCTGCCCGCATCCCCCGGCGTGATCGCCGAACAGACGCTGGCCGGCGCGATCTCGACGGGCACGCACGGACAGGGACTGCAGCAGAGCACCATCGCCGACACCGCACTGCGTATCCGGATGGTGCTGGCCGACGGGTCCGTCGCCGAGTTCGACCGCGACCACCCGTGGTTCCCCGCCGCCCAGCTCGGGCTCGGCGCCCTCGGCGTCATCACGGCGGTGACGCTGCGCACCGTCGGGTCGCCGGTGTACACCTGCCGCAAGAACGCCACCGACGCGGCTTCCCTGAGTCAGGACCTGGTCACGTGGAATCGCGAGCACGACCTGGTCAAGGCGTGGTGGTTCCCCCAGGAGGGCCAGGTCCAGGTGTGGACGGCCCGCGAGGCCTCCGACGAGGACCGGGCGGCCTACCACGCCGGCGGCGGTGAGCTCCTCGAGCACGGCGCCGCCAACGACGCGATGAACGCGACCATCGCGTCGACCCTGCGCCAGCTCCGCGACGACACCAGCGTCGCCGCGGACGACAAGCCGTCCCGGACGGTGACCCGCTTCCGCGACTTCACCGACGTCACCGGCGACATCTACCAGGTGTTCACCCGCGGGATCGCCACCCCGCAGATCAACGTCGAGATCGGCATCCCGCTCGACCTGGCCGGCGGTGTGCTGAAGAAGATCCGGGACTGGCACGAGGTCACCCGTCCGCGGATGCACTACCCGGTGATCCTGCGCTGCACGGGCGCCTCCGAGTCCTGGCTGAGTCCGTCCCGCGGGCAGGAGACCTGCTACTTCGGTTTCGTCGTCTACTACTCCGAGGACGGCTCGCTGTCGGCCGAGGGTGAGGACTTCCTGCGTTCGGTGGAGAAGCTGCTCGCCGCGGAGGGCGGCCGGCCGCACTGGGGGAAGTACTTCGACGAGAGCCTGTACGACTGGCCGTCGCTGTACCCCGAGTGGGACCGCTTCCGCGCCGTCCGGGACGCCCTGGACCCGCAGCACCGCTTCGGGAACGCCTTCACCCGCGGCCTTTTCGGCTCCGGCCAGCTCGACAGCACGGGAGAGACACGATGAACGCCTGGGCGACGCTGCTCACCCAACCGGACTACCTGGTCGGAGTACGCACCCTGCGTGCCTCGATCGCCGCGTCCGGCAGCCCCCACCCGCTGGTGGTGCTGGTCACCGACGCGATCGGCGCCGCCGACCGTGCGGTGCTGACCGCCGACGGCTGCCTGCTCGAGGACGTCACGCCGGTGCGACCGTCGTCGGAGCTCGCCGACAACTACGCCAACGCCCGTTTCGCCGAGGTCTGGACCAAGCTGGAGGTCTGGCGGCTGACGCAGTACCGGCGGGTGGTGTTCCTCGACGCCGACATGCTGGTCGTGCGCGGGATGGACGAGCTGTTCACCATGGACCTGGCGCCGGACACGATCGCCGCCTGCCACGCCTGCCGGTGCAACCCGAACCGGATCGCCAGCTACCCGGCGGACTGGGTGCCGCAGAACTGCTTCTACACCTGGTGTCGGGGCCTCGACCACACCCGCGAACCCGGGGTCGTCGACGACTACCTCAACGGCGGCACGCTGGTCCTGACCCCCGACGCCGCCGTGCACGCCGAGATGATGCGCCGACTGGCCGATCTCGACGACCTGACCCGGTTCCCGTTCGCGGAGCAGGACTTCCTCAACGAGTTCTACCGGGGGCGGTGGGAGCCGCTGCCGTACGTCTACAACGCGCTGAAGACGCTGCCGTTCCAGCACCCGTCGATGTGGCACGAGGCCGACGTGAAGAACATCCACTTCATCATCGACAAGCCTTGGCAGCGGATGCTGGGTCCCGACGACCGCTACCACGACCTGCACCAGCGTTGGTGGGACGCCGCCGAGGCCGCGGGCACCGCGCCGGTCCTCGCCGTGCGCTGACCCACCACGGGTCCGCCGCCGACGGCCGGGTAGCCTGCCGGCCGGTCGATACGAGGCCGTTGTCCGCTTCGTGCCGTGCCGTTCGGGTGTCAGGCCACCGGCTCGGGAACCACCGGTGACGCTCGGCGTCCGGGACGACCACTCCGATTAGCTCGGAAGTGTTGATTGGCTGGTGGTCGGTGTGTGAGCCTGAGGACGGACGCCGCGCAACGGGGCGTGGCGTCGTGGACAGGAGGCGTCATGCCACGCAGCACCCGATGGTCGACCCGGCTCGCGACAGGAACGGCGGCGGCGGTGGTCGCGATCGCCGCGTCCAGCGCGGTCGCGGTCACGTCCGCGCCGGTACCCGACGCCGCAGCCGTTCCGGCGGCCGCCCCACCCGTCACCGAACCCGACGACGCCGCCTCCGACAGCCGTGGCCACGGCTATGGCCACGGACAGGGCCACGGGACGCGAGCCCGCAACGTCATCTTCATCCAGGGTGACGGGATGGGTATCGCGGCGCGGGAACTGATCCGGCTGGCGACGAAGGGCCAGGACGGGGAGCTGGCGATGAACCAGATGGACGTCACCGGCCTGGTGCACACCGATTCGGCCGACCCCGAGGAGGCCGTCACCGACTCGGCCGCCGCCGCCACCGCCTACGCCACCGGCGTGCGCAGCTACAACGGTGCCATCGGTGTCGACGTCAACGGCGACAGCGTGCCGACGTTGCTCGAGCAGGCCCGGGACGCCGGCAAGGCCACCGGCCTGGTCACCACGTCCCAGGTCACCGACGCCACCCCGGCGGCCTTCGGCTCGCACGTGCTGGACCGGTCCGACCAGAGCGAGATCGCGCGGCAGTACCTGGAGAACACCAGGCCCGACGTGATCCTCGGTGGCGGCGAGGACTTCTGGCTGCCCGCCGGGACGCCGGGGAACTGGCCCGACAACCCGTCGACCGACCCGACCGAGCAGAGCAAGGGCACCGCCGGCAATCTCGTCGAGCGGGCGCAGGAACTGGGGTACACCTACGTCCACGACGCGGACGGGCTCGCCGCGGTCGACAGCGGCCCGGTGCTCGGTCTGTTCGCCAACGAGGAGATGTTCGAGCACCGCAACGAGGGCGAGGGCGACCTCTACGACCCGTCGGTGCCGCTGAAGACGATGGCGTCCAAGGCGTTGGACATCGTCTCCCAGGACCGGGACGGGTTCTTCCTGCTCATCGAGGAGGAGGGCATCGACGAGATGGAGCACCACGGCAACGCGACACTGACCGTCAAGGCCGGCGCCGCGCTCGACGACACCGTCGCCATGGCGCTCGATTTCGCGGTCCGCACGCCGGGAACCCTCGTCGTGGTGGTCGGCGACCACGAGACCGGGGGCCTGGCCATCGAGACCGTCGACGACGAGGACGAGAACGGCACCGGCGACCAGGCCGAGGACACCCTGCCCATCGCGAACTCGGACCTGACGATGACCGTCGACTGGAGCACCGGCGGCCACACCGGCGCCGCGACCCCGGTCACCGCCGAGGGTCCGGGAGCCGACCGGCTGGCCGGCTTCATCAAGAACACCGACGTGCACGACGCCGTGCAGTTCGCCCTGCGGCTGCCGCGGTCCTGACCGGTCGGACGCCGCTCAGCGCGCGATCAGCTGGTCGACCGG
>JBQGEH010000269.1:0-1587 GCA_052039515.1 Nakamurella sp.
CCGCCGGGCACGCAGACCGCGTCGACCCCGTGGAGCATGCGGCGCGCGCCCTCCGGCGTCTCGCACGTGTCCGAAGCGACCCAGCGGATGTCGACCTTCGCGTCGCCGGCGAAGCCGCCGGCGCGCAGGGCCTCGGTGACCGACAGGTAGGCGTCGGGCAGGTCGATGTACTTGCCGACGAGGGCGATCCGCACGGTCTCGGTGGGCTGGTGCACGCGGTCCAGCAGGTCGCCCCACACCGTCCAGTCCACGTCGTGGAAGGAGGTGTTGAGCCGACGCACCACGTAGGCGTCCAGCCCCTCGTCGAACAGCACCCGCGGGATGTCGTAGATCGACGGCGCGTCCGGGCAGGCGATCACCGCCTCCTGGTCGACGTCGCACATCAGCGAGATCTTGCGCTTCATCGATTCGGGGATGGGCCGGTCGGAGCGGCAGACCAGCGCGTCGGGCTGGATACCGATGTTGCGCAGCGCGGCCACCGAGTGCTGCGTCGGCTTGGTCTTGAGCTCCCCGGACGGCGCCAGGTACGGGATCAGCGAGACGTGCAGGTAGAACACGTTCTCCCGGCCGAGCTCGTGCCGGACCTGCCGGGCCGCTTCCAGGAACGGCAGCGACTCGATGTCGCCGACGGTGCCGCCGATCTCGGTGATGACGATGTCGGGCCGGACGCCGTCGCGCCCGGGGGCGGACATCGCGAGGATCTGTTCCTTGATCTCGTTGGTGATGTGCGGGATGACCTGCACGGTGTCACCGAGGTACTCGCCGCGCCGCTCCCGGGCGATGACCCGCGAGTACACCTTGCCGGTGGTGACGTTGGCGTCGGCGGACAGCTCCCGGTCCAGGAAGCGCTCGTAGTGCCCGATGTCGAGGTCGCACTCGGCGCCGTCCTCGGTGACGAAGACCTCGCCGTGCTGGAACGGGTTCATCGTCCCGGGGTCGACGTTGATGTACGGGTCCAGCTTCTGCATGGTGACCCGGAGCCCGCGGCTGGTGAGCAGCTGCCCGAGGCTCGAGGCGGTCAGGCCCTTCCCCAGCGAGGAGGCCACCCCACCGGTCACGAAGATGTGCTTTGTCGACCGCGCTGATGGCGCCAAGGGGACTCCCGTTCCGCAATTTCAGACTGTCGATCCGACGGCACGCACGCGCCGGGCGACACTCACTTCACGGGATTTCACCCTAACAGTGCACCGGCGTCGCGCGCGGGTCCCCGGGTGCTTCCGCGAGCCGATCCTCCTCACCCGACGACAGCGACGCCGGCGGTCCGGCCCTCGCGGGGCGGTCCGCCGGCGTCGCCGGGGTGTGGTGAGGTCAGGTCCGCAGGGTGGGCACCCGGGCTTCGGCGGTGTCGGCGATCCCGTAGCGGCCCACGCCGCCGCCGTCCTGCTCGGCCAGGCCGAGCACGGTGGCCAGCCGCCCGGACGCGAGGTCCACGTCGTCCACGGTGGTCACCGCGGCGCTGTCGGCGGTGTCGGCGCGGATGACGCCGACCGGGCCGGTGCCGGCGGTCTCGCTGCCCTGCCGTCCGGCGACGACCACGCCGTCGGCGGTCAGCTTGAGCTGGGTGGCCATCGCGGCGATGGTGGCGGC
>JBQGEH010000270.1:0-6729 GCA_052039515.1 Nakamurella sp.
CCCGCCTGACCGAGCGGGCCTCCCGCTGGGTCGCCGACCACCGCGGCCGGGTCGCCCGCTTCGTCCCGGAGCGGGCCATGGCGCGGGCCCGGACCGCGGTGGCGGCTCGGCGCGTCGACAGCGCGGCGCCGCCCGGATCCACCCCGTGACCGCCACCCGCCGTCCGGCCGCGGCCGGGTCCGGACGGCCCTGATGGGCGGCGCCCACCGGGCCCCCGACCCCGACGACCGGCCCGGCGACGAGCCCAGCGACCGGCCGGCCACCGACTCCGACGACCGTCCCGGGGATCAGCGTCCCGGGGACGACGGCGAGACCCGCATCGACGACCTCCGTGCGTCGCTACGCCTGCTGGGCCGGCACATCCGCCCGCTGCGGGTGTCGATGTCGATCGGCCTGCTGCTGCTGGTGCTCGGCTCGCTGGTCGGACTCGGCCAGCCGCTGGCCACCCGCTACGTGCTCGACTCCATCGGCACCGGGTCCGCGCTCGGCGGCGCGGTCGTGCTGCTGGTCGCCTTCGTCCTGGCCGCGGCGGTCACCCAGGGACTGGGTCAGTTCCTCATGCTGCGGTCCGCCGAGGCCGTCGTGCTGTCCAGCCGCCGGCGCCTCGTCGACCCGTTGCTCGGGCTGTCGGTGACCGGCATGCGGCGACGCGATCCGGGCGACCTGATGGCCCGCGTCACCTCCGACACCGCGCTGATCCGGCAGATCGCCCTGCAGTCACTGGCTCAGGCCGTGTCCGGCGGCGTCGTGGTCGTCGGGGCCATCGTGGTGATGCTCATCCTGGATCCGCTGCTGTTCGCGGTCACCGCCGCGGTGGTCGGCGCCGTCGGGCTGGTGCTCGGCGTGCTGATGCCCCGCATCCGCCGGTCGTCCCGGCGCACCCAGCAGGCGGTCGGGGAGATGGGCAACGAGCTCGAGCGGGTGCTCGGCGCCTACACCACCGTCAAGGCCGCCGGGGCCGAGCGGCTGGAGAGCGAGCGGCTCGGCCGCCGTGTGCAGAAGGCCCACGACTCCGGGGTGCGCACCGCCTGGTGGAACTCGCTGGCCGCGATGACCTCGGTGCTCGCGGTGCAGGCGGCGTTCCTGGTCGTGCTCGGCGTCGGCGGCTGGCGGGTGCAGAGCGGCGCGATGTCGGTCACCACCCTCATCGCCTTCCTGCTGTACGCGATGCAGCTGTCCGCCCCGGTGCTGCAGATGACCCAGGCGATCAGCGCCTTCCAGTCCGGACGGGCGGCGCTGGAACGGATCGCCGAACTGGACGCGGCCGAACGCGAGGCGGACCCCGCGGCGGCCGGGAACGTCGGCGACCCGGCCCGGGTCCCCGGAGCGGTCGCCGACCTCGCGGCGGTGTCCTGGTCGCCGGCCGTGCAGCTGCGGCACGTCCGGTTCACCTACCCGGGCGAGCGGGAGCCGGCCATCCGGGACGCGACCTTCGAGATCCCCGAGCGGGGACTGACGGCGATCGTGGGACCGTCCGGCTCCGGGAAGTCCAGCGTGCTGCGGCTGATCGACGGCTTCTACCCGTTCGACGACGGCGAGTTCCTGGTCGGCGGCCGGCCGCTGGCCGAATGGGACCTCGCCGCGCTGCGGGCCGAGGTCGCCTACGTCGAGCAGGAGACCCCGCTGCTGGCCGGCACGTTGCGTGACAACCTCACCTACGGCGCCGGCGACGTCGGTCCCGCGCTGCTGACCGCGGTGCTGCGCCGCACCGGTCTGGCCCACCTGGTCGACGCCGACCTCGACGAGCAGGTCGGCCACCGCGGCAGCGGACTGTCCGGCGGCGAGCGGCAACGCATCGCCATCGCCCGGGCCCTGCTCCGGGACCCGCGGGTGCTGCTGCTGGACGAGTCCACCTCGCAGCTGGACGCGACGAACGAGGCGCTCATCCGGCGCACCGTCGCGGAGGTCGCCGCCGACCGGGCGGTGGTGCTGGTCGCCCACCGGCTGGCCACCGTGGTGGACGCCGACCGGATCGTCGTGATGGCCGACGGCCGGGTCGACGCCGTCGGCACCCACGACGAGCTGATGGAGTCCGGCGGCCTCTACCGCACGCTCGTCGAACAGCAACGCGGCACCCTCGCGCAGGCGTGAGGTGACATCCGATCCCCGGCCGCCGCGGCGGCCGGTCGACCCCTGGGAGGTTCCGTGTCGTCCGGACAACTGATCGGCCTGCTCGTCGGCGCCGTCGTGGGTGCGGTGGTCGGACTGCGGTTCTTCCGCGGCACCGGCCGCGACCGCGCCGTCGCACTCATCGCGCCCGCGGTGTTCACCGTGTCCAGCGCGGCCGTCGGGTTCTTCATCGGCGGTGCGGTCTGACCGCCCTCTAAGCTCGACCCACGACCCGCCCGCGAGGGCACGCCGACCCACGGCAGACGAGGAAGTGCGGGTGAGCGAGAGCGTGGCTGACAGCAGCGCCGACCGGGCCGGCGGCGGACGCCCGGCCGAACGGGACAACGGCTGGATCTGGTTGTGCCGCATCGTGTTCTACCCGCTGACGGCGCTGCTGGGCCGACGACGGTTCAGCGGCATGGAGCACCTGCAGGTCCCCGGCGGGGCGCTGCTCGTGGCCAACCACGTGTCCCACCTGGACCCGGTGTACGACGCGGTGTACGTCCGCAAGGCCGGCCGGTGGCCGCACTTCATGGCCAAGGCCTCCATCTGGAAGGTGCCCGGGGTCGGCGCGCTGATGCGCGGCGCCCGGCAGATCCCGGTCGAGCGCACCGGCGGTGCCGGCCAGCAGAGCCTGCAGCCCGCCGTCGACGCGCTCAACGCCGGGCAGGTCGTGGTGATCTACCCCGACGGCACCATCACCCGGGACCCGCAGACCTGGCCGATGCGGCCCAAGGCGGGGGTGGCGGTGCTCGCCCTCGCCGGGGACTTCCCGGTCATCCCGGTCGTCAACTGGGGCACCCAGCACGTGTTCGTGCCGTACGTGAAGAAGGGCCGGTTCCGGCCGTTCCCCCGCAAGGACATCGTCGTCACCGCCGGACCCCCCATCGACCTGTCGGCCTACCGGGGCCGCGAGGTCGACGCCCGGCTGATCCGGGACGTGTCGGTGCACATCATGACCGCCGTCCGGGACCTGATGGCCGAGGTCCGCGGCGAACCCGCCCCGGAGAAGTTCTTCGTCCCGCCGAAGGAGCCGCGGCCCGGGCGGCCGGCCGACGATCCCGTGGTGGACCCGGTCGTCGGTCCGACCGTCGACGGGCCCGGCGCCGGGGCGTGACGTCCATCGACCGGGTCGCCGTCCTCGGGGCCGGCTCCTGGGGCACCACGTTCGCCAAGGTCCTCACCGACGCCGGCCGGACCGTGAGCCTGTGGACCCGCCGGACCCAGCTGGCCCACCGGATCAACGACACCCGCGAGAATCTCGACTACCTGCCGGGGATCCGGCTGCCCGCCGGGCTCACCGCCACCAGCGACGTCGAGATCGCGCTGGCCGGCGCGGACGCCGTCGTCTGCGCGGTGCCGAGCCAGACGCTGCGGGAGAACATGGCCGTCTGGCGGGACGCGCTGCCGTCGGCGGTGCCCGTCGTGTCGCTGGCCAAGGGGGTCGAGATCGGCACCGGCCTGCGGATGAGCGAGGTCATCGCCTCCGTCGGCCATCTCGACCCGGCCCGGGTGGTGGTGCTCAGCGGTCCGAACCTGGCGATGGAGATCGCCCAGGAACAGGCCACCGCGACGGTGATGGCCTGCACCGACCACGACGCCGCCGTGGCCGTGCAGCTGGCCAGCGCCAACTCCTACTTCCGGCCGTTCACCATCACCGACGTCATCGGCGCCGAGATCGCCGGCACCGGCAAGAACGTCATCGCGCTGGCCTGCGGGATGGCCGAGGGGCTGGGTCTGGCCCGCAACACGCAGGCGTCGCTGATGACCCGCGGCCTGCACGAGATCGCCCGCCTCGGTGAGGCCCTCGGCGGGCGGGCGGCCACCTTCGCCGGACTGGCCGGGCTGGGGGACCTGATCGCGACGTGCTCGTCGCCGCTGTCGCGCAACCGCAGCTTCGGCGTGCGGTTGGCGCAGGGGATGACGGTCGACGAGGCGCAGGCGGCCGGCAGCGGGCAGGTCGCCGAAGGGGTCATCAGCTGCCGCTCGCTGCGCAATCTCGCGCTGCGCCACGGGGTGTCGCTGCCGATCACGCAGGCCGTGTTCGAGGTCTGCTACCACGCACTGCCACCCGCGGAGCTCGTCAGCACCCTGATGCGGCCCGACTACACGCCGGAATGACCGTCCCCGATCCGGAACCCGTCGGCCCGTAAGGTTCCCGGCATGTCTGCAGACCGCATCCGGGTGGCCGTCGTCTTCGGGGGCCGCAGCGGCGAGCACGCCATCTCCTGCGTCAGCGCGGGAAGTGTGCTGGCGCACCTGGATCCGGACGAGTTCGAGGCGGTGCCGATCGGCATCACCCCGACCGGACGGTGGGTGCGGGTTCCCGCCGACACCCCGCTGGCCATCGCCGGCGGCGATCTGCCCGAGGTCCCGGACGGCGCCGAGCTCGTCCTCTCCGTCGACCCGGCCCGGCACGCGTTGCTGCCCGTCGGAGGGTCCGGAGCCGGTGCCGGGGACGCGCTGGACGTCGACGTGGTCTTCCCGGTGCTGCACGGCCCGTACGGCGAGGACGGCACCATCCAGGGGCTGCTCGAGCTGGCCGCCGTGCCCTACGTGGGCGCCGGGGTGCTGGCCAGCGCGGCGGGCATGGACAAGGAGTTCACCAAGAAGCTGCTGGCCGCCGAGGGGCTGCCGGTCGGTGACTGGGTGGTGCTGCGGGCGGGCCGGGACACGCTCACCGTCGAGGAGAAGCAGCGGCTGGGGCTGCCGGTCTTCGTCAAGCCCGCCCGGGCCGGCTCCAGTCTGGGGGTGAGCCGGGTCGACGACTGGGCGGACCTGGACGAGGCGATCGCCGCGGCCCGGCTGGCCGACCCCAAGGTGCTCGTCGAGGCGGCGGTGATCGGTCGCGAGATCGAGTGCGGCGTCCTGGAGCACCCGGACGGGCGGCTGCAGGCCTCCTCCACCGCGGAGATCCATCTGGGCGCGGACTTCGCCTTCTACGACTTCACCGCCAAGTACCTCGACGACGCCGCCACCTTCGACATCCCGGCGTCGCTGCCGGACGAGGTCGCCGCGACCATCCGGGACCAGGCGGTCCGGGCGTTCACGGCGCTGGACGCGCAGGGCCTGGCCCGGGTCGACTTCTTCGTCACCGCCGACGGCCAGGTGTCGATCAACGAGGTCAACACCATGCCCGGCTTCACGCCGATCTCGATGTACCCGCGGATGTTCGCCGCCGACGGCGTCAGCTACCCGGAGTTGCTGTCGGTGCTGATCCGGACCGCGATCGCCCGGGGCACCGGCCTGCGCTGACGCGGCGGGCGGTCAGCCCTCGACGGGGTTGAGCACGCCCTGCACGCACACCGGCCGCTCGGGCAGCACCGTCCGCACGGTGTTCGAGAGATCCTGCACCACACCGATTCCCACTTCGTCGGGGACGGTGAGTGCGATCCGCTGGGCCCGGTCGACGGCCACGTAGGTGGTGGCGTCGTCGCCGGCCAGCGGCAGCCACGCCACCCCGTTGAGCACGGTCAGTTCCGACGAGCACGTCAGCTCGGCGGGGTCGGTGATCCCGCACCGCAGCACCGACGGCGGGTCACCCCAGGCGGCCACCCCCGCCTCGGGCACCACCAGGGTGCGGCGCGACCGGCCGTCCAGTGCGGCGGGCAGGGCGGCGTCCAGCGCGGCACAACCGGCCGACGTCGCGCCGGTCTGCAGCACCACCGGCACCGCCAGCGGCGCATCCGGGTCGGGTGCGGCCGCCGATCGGGCCCGGTCGGCCAGCACGACGATGACGCCGACCGCGAGCACCGGCACCAGGATGGCCAGCACCAGCCGCCAGCCGGACGGGCGGAACCGGGCCGGCGCGGCCGGACCGGTGCCGTCGGGGGAGACCGGGGTGCTCAGAGGTGGACCACCGGGCAGGTCAGCGTGCGGGTGATGCCGGGCACACCCTGCACCCGGGCGACGACGAGTTTGCCGAGATCGTCGACGGTGTCGGACTCGGCGCGCACGATCACGTCGTAGGGACCGGTCACGTCCTCGGCGCTGGTCACCCCGGGCAGCTCGGCGATGGCCTGGGCGACCGAGGCGGCCTGTCCGACCTCGGTCTGGATCAGGATGAATGCCTGCACCACGGAGAGCCCCCTGTTTCCGCCGCACCGGGGTGCGGCCCTGCGGATGTGACGACGCGGGTCCGCGTCGTCGGCCGATCGGTCCACCGGACACCACGGCGCCGGAGGCCGGTCGCGACAGCGACGACTCGCGGCACCGTCGGCGCCCGGCACACACCTTATCCGGTCCGCGTCGGGCACCATGGAGGCTGCTCGCGGCGGCCCGGGGGTTTCGCCGCGGCCGTCACCACCGCGCCCCGGAGGCCATCATCACCACCCCGACCAGCCGTCCCGACACCCCCGCCACCGGTGAGTTCGCCCTGATCGCGGCGATCACCGCCGGCCGGACACCGCCCGCCGGAACCCTGCTCGGACCGGGTGACGACGCCGCGGTGGTCGCCGCGCCGGACGGGCGGGTGGTGGTCAGCCCCGACGTGCTCGTCGACGGGGTGCACTTCCTCAGCGAGTGGGCCACCCCCGTGCAGTTCGGCCGCCGGGCGGCGCTGGCCGCCGTCGCCGACATCGCCGCCATGGGTGCCGTGCCGACCGGGTTCGTGGTCGGGCT
>JBQGEH010000271.1:0-2844 GCA_052039515.1 Nakamurella sp.
TCGTCGGCGACGACCTCCACGTCACTCACGTCGACGTCGCCGCCCTCCTCGGCCCCGTCGACCAGGCTCAGCGGACCCATGTCGTCGTCGTCGGCGGGAGCGTCACCGGCGGGCGCGGCCTTGGCCGCGGTCGCCTTGCCGGCGGCGGTCTTGCGGGGCTTGGCCGCCGCGGTCGACCGGGACCGCTTCGCGGGCGCCGGAGCGGCACCCGGCTCGGCGGTGACGCCGTCGGCGGGGGAGGAAGTGGACGATGCTGCAACTGCCACGGAGAACCTTTCACGAACGGCGGCGCCTGACGGATCGGCCACCCGGCGGCCCCACTGCCGCCGACACCGGACAACGGCGCGACGGTGCCGTCCGGACAGGGACGGACACGGGGAACGACAGATGGGGGATTCGGACCTCGACGGCCCGGTATCGGCGACTCGACCATTGTAGCCGCGCGGGGCCGGCCGGCCCGCCGGAAACGGCCGATCAGGCCGGTCGTCCCCCGGCTCGGGGCACCTTGGACGGCGGACCGGGGCCGCACCGCACCCAGGGCGCGCAACGAAGACGACGCACGCCGCGGGACACGGCCGACCGGGTGACGTCCTGGCCGCCCGGCCGACCGGTCAGGTCCGGGTCAGAGCAGCTTCTGCTCCCGGGCGGCCAGCGCCGCCCCGACGATGCCGGCGTTGTTGCGCATCGCCGCCACCTTGACCGGGGTGCGGGTCTTCAGGTGCGGGACCCACTTCTGCGGGTTCTTGGTGATGCCGCCGCCGAAGATGAACAGCTCCGGCCAGAGCAGGTTCTCCAGGTGGGTGAGGTAGCGGTTGGCCCGCTTGCTCCACTGCTCCCAGTTCAGCCCGTCGCGGTCGCGGGCCGACGCGGCCGCCTTGGTCTCGGCGTCGTGGCCGTCGATCTCGATGTGGCCGAGCTCGGCGTTGGGGATGAGCACGCCGTCGTTGATCAGCGCGGTCCCGATGCCGGTGCCGAAGGTGACCACGATGATCAGGCCGGGGTGACCCTTACCGGCACCGTAGCGGACCTCGGCCAGGCCCGCGGCGTCGGCGTCGTTGAGCGCGGTGACCGGGCCGGGCACGTGGCCGCTGACCGCGTCGACCAGCGACACCCCCACCCAGGACTCGTCGACGTTGGCCGCGGTGTGCACCACGCCGTGGGTGACCACGCCGGGGAACGCGCAGCCGTAGGGCCCCTGGTAGTCGAAGTGCTCGGCGATGGCGTGCACGGTCGACGACACCGCGTCCGGGGTGGCCGGCTGCGGGGTGTCCAGCCGGAAGCGGTCACCGATCAGCGTGCCGTCGACGAGGTTCACCACCCCGCCCTTGATGCCGGTGCCGCCGATGTCGACGCCGAAGGCGGTGGTCTCGGGGTCGATCTCGGCGGCGGCGGGATCGGGCAGCACGGGAACGGTCATCGGCGGGGGCTCCTTCTAGGACGGGCAGGTGGCAGAGGGTAGCGGCAGCGTCGTGGGAACGGTGGGGGCGGCCTGCGTGACGCCCTCGATGACCGCCGGTGGGGTGGAACCCTGCCGGATGGCCTCCAGTTGCGCCTGCTGATCGTCGGTCAGGCCGGTGTCGCTGTACAGCGCGCCCACCGCGAACTCCACCGAGTCGTCGAAGCGGTCGTCCTTCACCAGCGTCGCGCACGGCGCCACGATGAGCACGGTGCGGGCGGCCCGCGCCCCGGCGTCCCCGTACCGGATCTCGCCCCAGCAGCGCAGGTCGCGCAGCGGGTACAGCGAGTCGTCGGCGGCGTCGCGGATGGACGCGAAACCGGCCGACCGCAGCGTCTCGGTGACGGTCTTGGCCATGCCGGGGGTGGTGCTGGCGTTGACCACCCGCAGCAGCACGGTGGACGGGTCGGCCGGCCGGGTGTCGCGCAGGGTGTTGCGGTCGGTGATCGCGCCGAAGGTGGTCGTCGGGGCGGCGGCCGGGGAGCTCTCCCCGGTCGTGGCCGCGTCGGTGCCCACGGTCACCCCGTCGGTGCCCACCGTCGCCGCGGGTGCGACCCCGGGCGGGTTGCACGAGTTGTCGGCGGCGGGCTCCGGCTTGAGCACCACGGCCCAGGTGATCGCGGTCGCGATGAGCAGCACGCCGCTGATCGCCAGCGCCGGCCAGCGGTTGCGCCGTCGGTAGGAGTCGGGTGCGCGGTCGCTGCTCAACGGGCGAAGCCTCTTCTCGGTCGGCGTGCTCCTGCCGGAGCGTCGGGGTCGGGCGCATCCGGGGGAGGAGGCCCGGGACCGGGTGTCAGACTATGCGCCGGTCCGGCGAACGCGGCGCCCGCCGCGCACCCCCGGCACACGACGGTCGGGAAGTCGGCTACCCTGCTGCCGCCGGACTCGGACGACCGCCCTGATCCCACCCGTGATCCGACCCGGTGTATCGGGCACAAAACAACGGGCCGGTGCGTTAGCTGACAGGCCGGTCCGCGGGAGTCGTGGGCCGGGTGACGAGCGCGACACCCGACCGGGCCCACCCGGTACTCCGCCGGCCGCATCATCGGACGCGTCCGCGGCGACCGGCGCGCGCTCCGCACGGAGAGGGACGAGAAGAGGACACATGGCTACTGATTACGACGCACCCCGACGCAACGAGAGTGAAGAGCAGGGGGAGGACTCCCTCGAGGAGCTCAAGGCCCGACGCAACGAGGCGCAGTCCGCCGCGGTCGACGTCGACGAGACCGACACCGCCGAGAGCTTCGAGCTCCCGGGTGCCGACCTCTCCGGCGAGGAACTGACGGTGCGGGTGCTCCCGAAGCAGGCGGACGAGTTCACCTGCGGGAGCTGCTTCCTCGTGCACCACCGCAGCCGGCTGGCGGACCAGCGCGGCGGATTGTTCATCT
>JBQGEH010000272.1:0-4878 GCA_052039515.1 Nakamurella sp.
GCACCCGACCCGCTGCCCGCGGACGAGGTGGTCGTCCGGGTGCGGACCGGCGACGGCTACTGGTCGCGGTCGAGGGCGACGTTCGAGATCCCGTCGCTGGTCATCCTCGGCGATGGGACGGCTTATTCCAGCGTCTCGTCCGAGGACTACGCCACCCCCCAGGTGTGGGTGGACGAGGTCGACCCCTCGGCGGTGGCGGGGGTCGTGGCGGCGGTGACCGCCGACGGGGTGATGGGCGCCGATCTGGGTCGACCGGGGATCACCGACTGGCCCACCACCACGGTGTCGGTCTGGGACGCCGGCGCACTACGGACCGCGACCGCCTACGCCCTCGGCTCCGAGTCCTCGGGCGTCGATCTGTCCGACGATCAGCTGGCGGCCCGGCAGCGCCTACAGCAGGTGATCGGCCGACTCGGCTCGCTGACCTCCGACAGCCGGCCGTGGGTGCCCGACCGGGTCCGGGTCGAGCGGCTCTGGTCGGACGGCATGGTCCTGCCTGGGACCTACCCAGAGTGGACGGGACCCGACCCGGCCACCATCCCGCGAGTGGGCGACCGGGTCGAGGTCATCGACGGTGCAGCCGAGCTGTACGCCGCGGCCCGCGCCAACCCGGTGGCGGTGTGGACGGTCCCCGGCGGCCAGGCGGTGCTGGCCGTGGTGCCGCTGCTACCGGGTGAGCCGGCGTGACCGGGCGCCGTGTGGCCGCGTACCGGTCGGCGCTCGCAGTGATGCTTCTGCTGCTCGCCGGCTGCGGGGGCACGGACTGGGACGCGGCGGCCACGTCGGCCCCGCCGCTGCCCGCCGACCGGGTGGTCTTCGAGGTTCGCGTCGAGGGCACCTTCGTCCCGGCGTTGGCGAGGGTGTACGAGGTGCCGGAGCTCATCGTCAACGGCGCCGGCACGGCGTATGTCGTCGAGGACCGGGACTGGCGGGTGCCGCCGAGCTACTCCGTCGGCAGCGTCGACCCGCTCCGCATCGCCGGGCTGTCGGCCGCCGTCGAGCGCAATGGCACGCTGGACACGAACGACTTCGGAGACCTGTCGATCACCGACATGCCGAACACCGTGGTCCGGATGCACGGCCCCACCCGGGAGCACCAGGCGACCGTCTACGGGCTGGACGTCGGCTACACCGACCGTCTCAACGGTGACCAGGAGGACCGACGGGACGAGATCAGCGGCCTTATCGACCAGCTCCGGTCCATGGTGTCCGACCTCCGGCCCTGGGTCCCGGATCGGGTCCGCGTCGTGAACGTGCGGTACGAGTACGCAGACCAGGTGCCTGACCCGCCAACCTGGCCCGGCCCCGACCCTGCCACCTTCGGTCCCGGTGGCGAGTTGTCCGATGGTTGCCTCGAGATCGTCGACGGCGCCGGCGCGCTGTACGACGCCGCCCGCGCCAATCCCGGCGCTGCCTGGAGCACCCCGCAGGGTCCGCGCACCCTGGCCGTGGTGCCGCTGCTCCCGGGCGAGACCGCCTGCTGACGCCGCGCCCGTGCCCGACCGGGGGCGACACCGGTGCGACGATCGTGACGTGCACCCCGCCGACGACCCGACCGCCCACCACGTGTCGCCGCGCCGCGCGTTCTGGGTGGCCACCGTGCTGTTCGGGCTGATCGGGACGCTGTGGTCGTTGGCCGCGCCGCTGATGTCGGCGCCGGACGAGGCCGCGCACGCCATCAAGGCCGCCGCGGTGGTGCGCGGCGAGTTCCTCGGCGACGAGGACGGCATGGTGCTCGGCCGGGGCGTCGTCACCGTGCCGGCGCTGTTCAGCCGGGCCGCCGGCATGGACGGCTGCTACGCCGGGGACCCCCAGGTGCCGGCGACCTGCGAGCGGCCGCTCACCGGCGACCTGGCCGTCCCGCAGCAGGCGGTGACCTCCGCCGTCCGCTACAACCCGCTCTACTACGCGCTGGCCGGGCTCCCGAGCCTGGTGTCGAGTTCGGCGGGCACCCTGTACGCGATGCGCATCGCCGGAGCCCTGGCGGCGGCGGTGCTGCTCGGTCTCACCGTCCGGACGCTGGCCGAGACCCGTCGGCCCGCGTGGCCGCTCGTCGGGTTCGCCGCCGCGACCGTGCCGATGCTGTTCTACCTGGCCGGCTCGATCAACCCGCAGAGCGTCGAGATCCCGGCCGCGTTGCTCGCCTGGTCGGCGCTGTCGGCGCTGCTCACCGCACCGGATCCCCGTGTCGAGCAGCGTCGGCTGGTCCGGCTCACCATCGGCGTCGCGGTGCTGGCCAACGTCCGTGGGCTCGGCCCGCAGCTCACCCTGCTGCTGGTCGCCGCGGTGGTGCTGACTGCCCGGCGGGGCGTGCTCCCCCGGTTGCTGCGTCGCCGGACCACCTGGCCGCACCTGGCCGCGATGACGGTCGCCGTCGGGATCGCGGTGCTGTGGAACCGGCTGGCCGGCACCGTGACCACCACCGACGTGGTCCGCTACCCGCAGTACAGCGGCGCCGCCATCCTCGACATCACCGTCGGCAAGACCGACGACTACCTCCGGCAGAGCCTCGGGGTGTTCGGCCGGCTCAACACCGTGCTGCCGATGTGGACCTACCTGGGCCTGGGTGCGCTGATCCTGCTGGTCGTGCTGCTCGGGGTCGCCGCCGGGACCGCCCGCGAACGGCTCGCGATGGTCGGGGTCGCCGCCGTGGTACTGGTCCTGCCGTCGTACGCCGAGTTCAGCCAGGCCCGCTTCATCGGGACGTTCTGGCAGGGCCGCTACGCGCTGCCGCTGGCCGTCGGAGTGCCGGTGCTGGCCGGCTTCGCGCTGCGCCGCCACGCTCCGCGGCTGATCTCCGACGAACTCGGACGCCGCGTCCTGGGCATCGTCGGAACCGCCGCCGCGCTGCTGCAGACGGCCGCCCTCGTCGTCCTGCTGCGCCGGCACGTCACCGGCATCGGCCCGGACAACCCCTGGTTCGACGCACCGGCCGGGTCGTGGCTGCCCCCCGTGTCGCCGTACCTGCTGACCGCCGTGCATCTCGCCGCGTGGGCGACGGTGGCCGTCCTGCTGGTGTGGGCGTCCCGCCCGCGGCCTGCCGGCACGCCGGCACGGTCAGAGCAGCGCCGCGGACAGCTGCGGTCCGAGGAACACCACCACGGACTTCGCGAACCCGGCGCTCATGTGGTGGTCGTCGAAGTAGACGATGAGCCCGCCGATGACCGAATGGCAGGTCTGCGCGTCACAGAAGGCGTCGGTGAGGTCGACGACGGTCACCCGGTCGTCGGCCGCGGCCGCCCGCAGTGACGGGTTCTCCTCCGGTGGCAGCAGCGCCTCGTCGCGCGGCGTGCTGCACGGATCGTTCTCGCCGAGGTGGGCGGCGACGCAGTCGGGCACATACTGCGTGGCGTGCGGGGTGTCGCGGACCAGCATCACCTTCTTCCCGGCGGCCAGCAGCGGCTCCCAGGCGGCGGTGAAGTCGGCGGCCACGATCGGGCGGCCCACCCAGGCCGGGTCGGCCGGGTCGGCGTAGGTCCAGGTGTAGTCGGACAACAGCACCGCCTCGATGGCCGGGTCGGAGCGGACCGTCCCGAGCACGGTCCGGCCCCACTCCGTGCAACTGGCGTCGGTCGCCACCGTCCCCGTCGGCGACACGATGCCCTCGGCGCCGGTGCCCGCGCACCAGGTCTTCATGAACGTGCGGAACCGGACCTGGTGCTGCCTGCCCCACAGGTCCAGCGGTTCCAGCAGATGCCCGGCGTGCGAATCACCGACCAGCGCCACCGTCAGCACCGGTGCATCGGTGTCGCCGATGTCGCAGCTGATCACCGCGGTGCCGTCGAGGCCCTGCTTGCACGCGCCGGTGTCCTGCACGCCGAAGCCGATGTCGGTCTTGGCGAAGGCCGGGTCGGTCAGCGGGGTGACGGCGAACGGGTCGGCACAGCCCGCGCCCGGCAGCATCGCCGAGGCGCCGACGCAGCCGCCGGCATCGGCGAGCGCGGTGTCGATGGCGGCCGCGGCGGCCGCGGTGCGGCGGTCCGCCCACGCCACCACGGCCAGGCAGCTGCCGACCACCAGCAGGGGGGTCACCAGGGTCGCGAGCAGGGTGTCGCGGGCAGGCCGGCGGGTCAGGGCCGGCCACGTCCGGGCCCGGTCCTCGACCAGGTGCCGGGTGACCCAGGCCAGCAGCAGCGCACCGACCAGGATGGCCACCCGGCTCCCGAAGCCGAGGTCGTGGCCGAGGACGTAGGGCAGGATCACGATCGGCGCCCAGTGCCACAGGTAGAACGAGTACGAGACACCGCCCAGCCACTGCACCGGACGCCACCGGAACAGCCGCGACGGCGATCCGGCGGCGGCCGGGGTACCGGCCCAGATCACCGCCGCGGTGCCCAGCACCGGCAGCAGCGCCGCTCTCCCCGGGAACGGGGTGCCGGCGGAGTAGGTCCACAGAGCGATCGCGATGGCGCCGAGCCCCGCCCAGCTCACCGTGCGTCGCAGGTTCGGCCGCACCCGGTCGGCCGCGTTCCCGACCAGGGCGAGCAGCCCGCCGGCGGCGAACTCCCAGGCGCGGGACTGGGTGACGAAGTACGCCGGCGGGGCGTCGGCGGCCACCAGGTGATCCGACCACTCGAAGGACACCAGGACGATCAGCACCAGGGCACCGCCGACCATCCGGCGGGCGGTGGGCGCCCGCGACCCCCGGGCCAGCAGCAGAACGCCGGTGATCACCAACGGCACCACCAGGTAGAACTGCTCCTCGACCGACAGCGACCAGAAGTGCTCGGTCGGTGACGCCTTGCCGAACGCCCCGAGGTAGTCGACGGAGTCGGCGGCGAGCAGCCAGTTCTGCACGTAGCCGGCTGACGCCGCCATCTCGGCGAACCACTGCTTCCAGACCAGTGTCGGCACCCAGATCATCGTGGCGACGGCGGT
>JBQGEH010000273.1:0-5866 GCA_052039515.1 Nakamurella sp.
CCCGGTGGTCGCGGCGGCGACGGAGGCGAGGAACGGGGGCAAAGTCTCGCCCGGGGAGTAGGTGACCGCGACGATCGCGACGTCGGCGGCGCTGGGGGCGGTGCTCGGAACGGCGTCCGCGCTCACTCGCGCTCCACTCCGGCAGCGCGGTCG
This sequence comes from Nakamurella sp., assembly GCA_052039515.1. Lineage (GTDB taxonomy): Bacteria > Actinomycetota > Actinomycetes > Mycobacteriales > Nakamurellaceae > Nakamurella. The sequence continues at coordinate 154 of JBQGEH010000273.1, forward strand.
TAGGCGAGCTGGTGCGCCTCCGCCGCCGCCTTCCAGGTGAAGCCGGTGGCCCGCTCGTGGGCGGCGCGGCCCAGCGCGGCGCGGCGGGCCGGGTCGGCCATCAGCTCCCCCAGCGCCTCCGCGATGTCGCCGGCGCCGACCCCGGTGTAGGCCACGGCGTCCCCGCCGACCTCGGGCAGCGACAACCGCCGGGTGGTCAGCACCGCGGCCCCGCACGCCATCGCCTCCAGCACGGGCAGGCCGAAGCCCTCGCCCAGACTCGGGTAGACGACCAACTCGGCCCCGCCCAGGAACCCGCTCAGCTGCTCGGCCGGCAGGTGCCCCGGCTGCAGCACCGTCACCCCCGGCGGCACCGCCGCGAGCGCCGGCTCGATGGCCTGGTCCCAGCCGGGGCTGCCGGCCAGCACGAGCGGCGGGGCCGGTGCGTCGGCCGGCCGGTCCCGGGCGTGGCGGACGTACGCCCGGAACAGCGCGGGCACGGTCTTGCGCGGCTCGAGCGTCCCCAGGAACGCGATCCAGCCGGCGTCCGGATCCAGTCCGAGCGACCCGCCGGCGGCGGCCACCTCGTCCGGCGACGGGGCGTGGAAGCGGGCGGTGTCCACCCCGTGGTGGGCCACGATCAGCCGGTCCGGGTCGGCCATCGCGGTCCGGACGAGCTCCGCGGCGGTCGCCCGGCTGGGCACCACACAGCAGGCGGCGAGCTTGAGCGAGGTCCGCGTCCAGCCGCGGAAGAATCGCCCCTTCACCCCGGAGTGCAGCCGCCGGTCGGTGAAGAAGGTCGCGTCGTGCAGGGTCACCACGACCGGCATGCCGGCGGTCATCGGCATCGTGTAGTGCGGGGAGTGGATGACGTCGACCGGGAGCCGGCGCGCCAGCCGCGGCAGCGTCGTCTGTTCCCAGGTCAGCCGGGCGGGCCGACTGGTCAGCTCGCCGGCGACCGGCACGATGCGGCTGCGCGGGGCGAGGGTGGCGAAGACGTCCGCGTCGCGCTGCTGACAGACCACCGACAACGCGGCCCCGTTGGCGTCCAGCGCCGCGGCGAGGTTGTCGACGTAGCGGCCGACCCCGCCGCGCTCGGCCGGGATGGCGGTGGCGTCGAGCAGCACCCGCGGCTCGGTCCGCATCCCACCACCTCCCGTTCCGTGCCACGACCGCGGCACCGCGCCCACGTCCGGGACCGTCCGAGGATACGGCGGGCCGCGCCGCGGGACCGGGCGGAACACGGCCCGGCGGCACCGGATGCGGCACCGACCGGGGAGAATGTCCGGATGCCGTTGCAGATCCTCGTGCCGTTCTACGGCGACCCCGGTCTGCTCCGCCGCACCGTGGACAGCGTGCTGGCCCAGACCGATCCCGACTGGACGCTCACCGTCGTCGACGACGGCTACCCCGACCCGTCGGTGGCGGCCTTCTTCGCGGACCTGTCCGACCCGCGGGTGCACTACCGGCGCAACCCCTCCAACCTCGGGGCGAACGGCAACTACCGGCACTGCCTGGCGCTGGCCGACCAGGACTGGCTGGTCATGCTGGGCGCCGACGACGAGCTGCTGCCGCACTACGTCGCCACCGTCCGAGCGGCCGCCGCCGCCCACCCGACCGCGGCGGTCATCCAACCCGGGGTGCGGGTGATCGACAGCGACGGGACCGAGGTGCTGCCGCTGCTGGACCGGGTGAAGCTGCGGCTGCTGCGGCCGCGCGGTGACACCGTGCTGTCCGGTGCGCCGCTGGCGGCGAGCCTGCTCCGCGGCAACTGGCTGTACTTCCCGGCGCTGGCGTTCCGGCGGGAACCGGCGCAGCGGGCCGGGTTCCGCCCCGGCCTGGACGTCGTGCAGGATCTCGCGCTGGTGCTGGACCTGGTCGCCGACGGCGGCAGTCTGGTGGTGCTGGAGACGGTGTGCTTCTCCTACCGTCGGCATCCGGCCAGCGACTCGTCCGGACGGGCCCTGGACGGCACCCGCTTCGAGGAGCAGCGCCGCTACTTCCGGCAGGCCGCCGACCAGGTCGACGCCCTCGGCGGGCACCGGGCCGCGCGGGCCGGCCGCCGGCACCTGCTGTCCCGGGCGCACGCGTTCACCCTGGTCCCGGCGGCGCTGCGGGCCCGCCGCTGGCACGGCGCGGCGACACTCGCGCGTCACGTCCTCGGCCGGCCGGCGGCGGCATGACGACGTCCGTGCTGGTCACCGGCGGCGCCGGTTTCGTCGGCTCGACCCTGGTCGACCTGCTGCTGGACCGCGGGCACCGGGTCACCGTCGTGGACGACCTCAGCCGCGGCCGGCTCGACCACCTGCCGCGGGACCATCCCGCTTTGACCGGGCCCGCGGCCGACGTCCGCCCCCCCGCCCTGCCGCGGCTGACCGCCGCGGCCCGGCCCGCGGTGGTGTTCCACCTCGCGGCCCGGATCGACGTGCGGGCCAGCGTCGCCGACCCGGTCGCCGACGCCGATGTCCACGTCCTGGGCCCGCTGGCGGTGGGCGAGGCCGCCCGGCCCGCCGGTGCCCGCAAGCTCGGGTTCGCGGCCTCCGGCGGCGCGCTGTACGGCGACGACGCGCCGCTGCCGGCCACCGAGGCGACCCCGGTCGACCCGCTGTCGCCGTACGGGGTGGCCAAGGCCAGCGGCGAGCTGTACCTCAACGCGCTGTCCCGGCTGCACGGCATCGACTGCACGCACCTGGCGATGGCCAACATCTACGGGCCCCGGCAGGACCCGCACGGCGAGGCCGGGGTGGTCGCGGTGTTCGTCGACGCGCTGCTCACCGGCCGCCCCACCCGCGTGTTCGGCGACGGTGGCAACACCCGCGACTACGTGCACGTCGCCGACGTGGCCGCCGCGTTCGTGGCCGCGGCGGGGCCGGTCGGGAACCGGCGCCGCTTCCACGTCGGTACCGGCGTGCAGACCTCCGACCGGGAGCTGCACCGGATGGTCGCGGCGGCGGTCGGCGCACCCGACACCCCGGGGGTCGCCCCGGCCCGGCTCGGCGACCTGCGGGCGTCGGCGCTGGACGCCTCCGCCGCCCGGCGCGATCTCGGCTGGTGGCCCCGGATCCCGCTGGCCGCCGGGCTCGCGGGCACGGTGGCGGCCCGCCGCGCCGAGCTGCGGGCGACCCGACCCGCCCTCCTCGGGGTGACCGGCGCACCGGACGGCCCCCGCTGACCACCGACTCCGGTCCGCGGCGCACCGACGCGGGGTGGATGGCCGCGGGCACCGCCGCCGTCGGGCTGTCCGGGTTCGTGTTCCTCGCGGTCGTCGGGCGGGGCCCGGTGGATCCGGCGACGGCGGCCGCGCTCGCCTCGGTGTACCTGCTGACCAACGTGCTGGGACCGGGGGTGTTCGTCGCCGTCGAGCAGGAGACGTCGCGGCGGGTCAGCGGGACGGTGGCCGGCGGCGTCGGGACCGGCCGGGCCGCCGCCGTGCTGGCGGGATGGACGCTGCTGGCGCTGGCGGCGTGTTCCCCGCTGCTGTCCGACGTCCTGCGCGACGACCCCGGTCTGGTGGCCGCCCTCGGGGTGTCCGTGGTCGGCTCGGCCGCGGTCTTCCACACGCGCGGGGTGCTGGGTGGACGACGCCGGTTCCGCCGCTACGCGGCCGGGCTGCTGGTCGACGCGGGGGTGCGCATCGTCGGCGTCCTGGTCCTCGCCGCCGCCGGGGTGTCCGCCGCCCTGCCGTACGCGCTGGTGCTGGCCGCGGCACCCGGGGTGGCGGCGCTCGCCACCCGGCCGCGACGGGCCGCCCGGCCGCCGGCGATCACGGAAGAGCCCTTCGCCCGGCCGGTGGCGTCACTGCTGGTCGCGTCGTTGCTCGCGATGGCCGTGGCCAACCTGGCGCCGGTGCTGGTGACGGCCGCGCTGCCGGCCGACCCGGCCCGGGCGTTCGCCTTCGCGTGCGCGCTGGTGCTGACCCGGGCGCCGCTGCTGTTCGTCGGGCCGCTGCAGGCCATGCTGCTGCCGGGGCTCGCCGCGGCCGCGGGCCGGGGTGAGACCGCGGCCGTCCGGCGGCAGGTCGGCCGGGCGCTGCGGACCACCGCCGTCCTGGGGGTGGTGGCCGTGGCGGGTGCGGCGCTGCTCGGCCGGCCGGTGCTCGCCCTGTTGTTCGGGGCCGGCGCGGAGCTGCTGCCGGCGGTGACGGTGGCGCTGCTGGCGGTGTCGGCGGTGCTGCTCACCGCGGTCGCGCTGGTGCAGCCGGCGTTGGTCGCGCTCGGCGGGCACACGGCGCTGATGACCGGCTGGCTCGCCGGTGCGGTCGCGTTCGGAGCGGTGTTCGCCGTCCTCGTCGGCGGTGACGCGGTGACCGCGGCGGTGGCCGCGACGCGGGCGGCGCCGCCGGCGGGGCGCGGCGGGCCGCTGTCGGGGCTCGGCCGGGTTCCCGCGTCCGGAGCGTCCGGGGGCTCGGCGCGCTCCAGGGCGATGGTGCGGGCCAGCCGGGCGAAGCGGACCTCCAGCGCCCGGAACCGCAGGTAGGTGCTGACGGCGAAGAACCCGAAGCCGACGACCAGCAGGTACAGCACCAGGTCGGTGCCGCGGCCGACCCCGAGCCGCTCGGCGAGCCAGGTGACGTCCTGCGGCCGCAGCACCGCGTAGCCGGCGAACAGCAGCACCGCCGCCCAGCCGAGCTTGGCCAGCGCGCCGCCGCGGTGGGTGCCGCGCAGCCGCAGCCCGTACAGGCCCAGCGCCAGCACCGCGAGCACCAGCAGCACGCTGATCAGCTTCACCGGCGCACCTGCGGCACCCGGCGGCGGACGGCGGACTCGGTGAGGATGTTGACCCCGTTGACCAGGGACTGGCCCTTGGCGCGGGAGTAGTCGGTGTAGAGGATGTGCACCGGCTGCTCGACCACCCGCCAGCCGTGGCCGGCGATGAGCGACACGAACTCGGCGGCGTGCGCCATCCCGGCACAGGTCAGCTCGAGCTCGTCGGCGACCCGGCGATTGAACGCCCGCAGCCCGTTGTGCGCGTCGGTGAGGTGCAGCCGCCGGCTCTGCGGACTGACCGCGGCGGCGGTGCGCAGCACGAGCCGTTTGAGCCGCGGCACGTCGGCGGCGTCGCGGCCCAGAAAGCGGCTGCCGAGCACGATGTCGGCCTCGTCGGCGCGCAACCGGGCGAGCATGGCGACGACGTCGGGGATCCGGTGCTGCCCGTCGGCGTCGAAAGTGACGAACCAGCGGGCGCCCGGGCGGGCCCGGGCGTACTCGACGCCGGTCTGCAGGGCCGCACCCTGACCGAGGTTCACCGGATGCCGGACCAGGTGGGCGCCGGTGCGGCGGATGCGCGCGGCGCTGTCGTCGGTGCTGCCGTCGTCGACGCACACGACGTTCGGGAACGTCCGCAGCGCGTCGGTCACCACGTCGGCGACGACCGCCGCCTCGTTGTGTACCGGCACCACCAGCCAGACGTCGGCCGCGCCCGCTGAGCTCATGGTGCTCCTCCCGGCGGTCGCTCCCCCGGACCGCCGATCCAGCTTAGGTGGGCCGCCGTGCAACCCCCGGTGCCCGACGCTCCGTCGAGGCGCCATGAGACGGACGCTGCTCGCCGCTGCGGTGCTGCTGCTCGCCGGGTGCGCGAGCACGCCGCCGACGACAACGGCAACCGGGTCGGTCGCGGCGGCGGTCCCCTCGACCGTCGCCACCGATGCTGCCCCGGCGACGACAGACGCACCCGACCCGCTGCCCGCGGACGAGGTGGTCGTCCGGGTGCGGACCGGCGACGGCTATTGGTCGCG
>JBQGEH010000274.1:0-2197 GCA_052039515.1 Nakamurella sp.
GTCGAGGAGGCGAAGAAGAACTTCTTCCGCGTCCCTCGCGTCGGCAACACCATCCCGCACCCTGTGCAGGGTGAGGCTGCCGCCGGCGTCGTCCTCCTGCGCCCCGCTGCGGCCGGTACCGGTGTCATCGCCGGTGGCCCCGTCCGCGCGGTCCTGGAGTGCGCCGGCATCCACGACATCCTGTCGAAGTCGCTCGGCTCGTCCAACACGATCAACATCGTCCACGCGACGGTGGAGGCGCTGAAGCAGCTCGAGGAGCCCCGCGCCGTCGCCGCACGTCGTGGGCTCGAGTTCGACGAGGTCGCCCCGGCCCGCCTGGTGCGTGCCGAGCAGGACGCCCTCGCCGCGAAGGCAGGTGCATGATGGCCGCTCGCCTCAAGGTGACCCAGATCAAGTCCGTTATCAGCGAGAAGCAGAACCAGCGCGACACCCTCCGCAGCCTCGGGCTGAAGCGGATCGGCGATGTCGTCGTGCGTGAGGACAGCGCGGCCAACCGCGGTTACGTCCGCACGGTCGCTCACCTCGTGAAGGTCGAGGAGATTGACTAATGGCTGAAGAAGAGACCGTCGAGACCGCCAAGGCGGCCCCGAAGAAGGCTCCGGCGCGCAAGTCGGCTGCGAAGACCGCAGACGCCAAGGAGACCAAGGCCGACAAGGCCGAGGCCCCCGCGGCCCGTCCGCAGGTCCTCAAGGTCCACCACCTCCGTCCCGCCGCGGGTGCCAAGAAGGCACGTACCCGCGTCGGTCGCGGTGAGGGCTCGAAGGGAAAGACCGCAGGCCGCGGTACCAAGGGAACCAAGGCCCGGTACCAGGTCAAGGTCGGCTTCGAGGGTGGCCAGATGCCGCTGCACATGCGCACCCCGAAGCTGCGCGGGTTCAAGAACCCGTTCCGCGTCGAGTACCAGGTCGTGAACCTGGAGAAGCTCGCCGAGCTGTACCCGAACGGTGGCGACGTCACCGTGGGCGACCTGGTCGCCAAGGGTGCCGTCCGCAAGAACGAGAAGGTCAAGGTGCTCGGCGCCGGCGACATCGCGGTGAAGCTCAACGTCACCGTCGACAAGGTCTCCGGCTCGGCTGAGCAGAAGATCGTCGCGGCCGGCGGCTCGGTCAAGTAACCCCCTGGCTGGAGGTCGGACTCACCGATTCCATGCAGATCCGATAACCTACGGTGTCGGCTGTGTGAGATCGTGTGTCCGATCTCCAGCCATCTCGGCTTAACGAGCCGAGAGAATCCAGCAGGAGGCCCCTTTGTTCCAAGCCGTCGCGAGAATCTTCCGCACGCCAGACCTGCGCCGGAAGATCGGGTTCACGCTCGGCATCGTCGCGCTGTTCCGACTCGGCTCGTTCATCCCCGCCCCGTTCGTCGACTTCGGCAACGTGCAGACGTGTCTGGCCGCGAACCAGAACACCTCGGGCCTCTACGAGCTCGTCAACCTCTTCTCGGGTGGCGCGCTCCTCCAGCTCTCGATCTTCGCGCTGGGCATCATGCCCTACATCACGGCGTCGATCATCGTGCAGCTGCTCCGAGTGGTCATCCCTCACTTCGAGACCCTCTACAAGGAGGGCCAGGCCGGCCAGAGCCGCCTGACGCAGTACACGCGCTACCTCACCATCGCGCTGGGCGTCCTGCAGTCGACGACCCTCATCACGGTGGCTCGCAGCGGTGCGCTGTTCGGCACGTCCACCGTCGCCGAGTGCGGCCAGCTCATCACCAACGACGCGTGGTACGCCATCCTCCTCATGGTCATCACCATGACGGCGGGTACCGGCGTCATCATGTGGATGGGCGAGCTCATCACGGAGCGCGGCATCGGCAACGGCATGTCGCTGCTGATCTTCACCTCGATCGCCGCGCGCTTCCCCGAGTCGCTCTGGCAGATCGCGCAGTCGCGCAGCTTCGAGACCTTCCTGCTCGTCATCGTCGTCGGACTGGCGGTCATGGTGGCCGTGGTCTTCGTCGAGCTGTCGCAGCGGCGCATCCCGGTGCAGTACGCCAAACGAGTGGTCGGCAGACGGACGTACGGGGGCAACAACACGTACATCCCCATCAAGGTCAACATGGCCGGTGTGGTGCCCGTGATCTTCGCGTCGTCGCTGCTCTACCTGCCGGCGCTGATCGCGCAGTTCAACCAGCCCGCGGCCGGCCAGCAGCCCGCCGAGTGGGTCACCTGGATCAACAACTACCTGGTGCGCGGCGA
>JBQGEH010000275.1:0-2386 GCA_052039515.1 Nakamurella sp.
TCCGGCACCGACGGCCGCACTTACCTGGCTTACGAGATGTATCTGACCAACGTCACCTCGACCCCGGTCACGGTGGACGCGGTGCGCGCCGTCGACCCCGCCAGCGGTGACGCGCTGCAGTCCTATGACAGTGCGGACCTGCTCAAGCACTCCCGCGTGGTCGGGACGACACCGGGTGCGGACCCGGCCACCAGCGTGGTGCTGAACGGCGGCCAGCTGGGCATCGTCTGGCTGTACCCGAGCGTCGCCGACGGGGACGCGGTACCGACCTCGCTGACGCACCAGGTCGACCTGACGTTCGCCGAGGCCCCCAACCCGCTGATCCCGGCCGAGCTCACCGAGAACGTGGCGACCACCCCGGTCCGGTCGGTGCCGGCGCCGGTGATCGCGTCGCCGTTGGAGGGCGAGAACTGGTTCGACGGCAACGGCTGCTGCGGCGAGGTCACCGCGCACCGCGGCGCGTCCAACCCGATCAACGGCCGCTACGACTTCGCCGAGCGCTTCGCCATCGACTGGGTGCAGCTCACCTCGGACGGGAAGCTGCTCGACGGGCCGGCGAACGAGCTGAGCAGCTACGCGTACTACGGAGCCCCGATCCACGCCGTCGCCGACGGCGAGATCGTCGCGGTGTACGACGAGCTCCCCGACGAGACACCGGGGGCGAACCCGCCGGTCGGCTCGCTGACCCTGGCTCAGTACGGTGGCAACCACGTCGTGCAGCGCTTCGAGCAGGACGGCGAGACCTACTACGCCTTCTACGCCCACCTCAAGCCGGGCTCGGCGACGGCCGCGGTCAAGGTCGGCCAGACCGTGAAGGCCGGTGAGATCGTCGGCGAACTGGGCCACTCCGGGACCACCGACTCGCCGCACCTGCACTTCCACGTCATGGACGGCCCCGACCCGCTGGCCAGCGACGGGCTGCCGTACCAGTTCGACACGCAGACGGTCGTCGGTCAGGCCACCGGCACCGCGGCGCTGGACGCGCTGTTCACCGGCGGCGCGCTGGCGATGGCCACCGGCGGGCCGACCGGTGAGCGCACCGACGCGATGCCGATCTACCTGGACGTGGTGGACCTCGTGCCGGCCGGCGGGGCGGGTACGGGATCCGGCGCGGGCACGTCGACCTCGTCCCCGTCGTCGTCCGGCTCGTCGTCGGAGGCGACCACGGGCTGACCGGCCCGCGCCGGGCGCATGATGGCGTCGTGGCCGACATCGACACTCCGATCAGGCTTTTCGACGTCTTTACCGAGTGGCGGGTGGACTGGCTGTGCGCGGCCGCGGTGGCCGTACTGGCGGTGGGATACATCCGGCTGCGCCGCGACGCCCACCGGCGGACGATCCGCTGGCCGTGGCACCGGGACGCTCTCGTCGGGGTGGGGCTCGCCGCCGTCGTGTGGACCACGTCCGGGATGCTGCAAGCTCGTGACGACCAGCTGATGTGGGTGTGGACGACGCAGCAGCTGCTCCTGCTGCTGGTCGTGCCGGTCGTCGTGCTCGCCGGGCAGCCGCTCGCCCTGGTCCGGACGGTCCGTGGACCGGACGCGCCCGTGCTGCGACTGCTCGACGCACCACCGGTGCGGTGGCTCGGCCACCCGTTCCTCGGCCCCCTGCTGGTGCCGGTGGTCGCCGCCGTGCTGTTCTTCGGCGGGGTCGGTGAGTGGTCGCTGGGCTCCCCGGTCGCGGGATGGGTGCTGCACCTCGTGCTGCTGGGGCTCGGGGCGCTGGTGGCGATCCCGCTGGTCGACCGGGGCGACGAACGGGCGTCGCTGGCCGTCGGCGCGGCGCTGGCGGTGGGTCTCGTCGAGCTGATGGTGGACGCCTTCCCGGGCATCGTGCTCACCTTCCGGCACCACCTGATGCTGACGACGTTCGGCGCGAACCGGCCCGCCTGGGCCGGCTCGGCGCTGGCCGACCAGCACCTCGCCGGCGGCATCCTGTGGGCGGTGGCCGAGGTGCTGGACGTGCCGTTCCTGGTGCTGGCCACGGTGGCGTGGTTGCGCGCCGACGCCCGGGAGGCCGCCGCGGTCGACACCGCCCTGGACCAGGTCACCGCCGACACGGACAGCGATCCGGTCCGGGTGCGGCCGTGGTGGGAGGACGACGCCGCACTGCGCGAGCGTTTCCGGCGCTGACCCGATCGAACCGCCCGGCACCGCTGCGCGTGTCGGTGGTGGGTGACCGCGCCGCCGACGGGGACGGACGGTCCCCGCCGAGGCCGGCGGGAGCATCGCCGGTCTGGGACGGCACCGCCGGCGACCTCCGTCGGCGGACGAAGGGAGCCACCGATGAAGCTGTTGCGCCTGTCCGTCGTCCGCGTCCTGACCGTCGCCGGGGCGGCGGGGCTGCTGTTGGCCGGCGGTGCCCTGCCGGCGGCCGCGGCCACCGG
>JBQGEH010000276.1:0-2406 GCA_052039515.1 Nakamurella sp.
GCTCGTGACGTGCCGATGGACGGCGCGGTGGTGTTTCACTGCGACCCCCGGTCCCCCGCCCTGGACTGGCTGCAGCGCCGTCGCCTGCCGCTGGTCTATGTCGACCAGATCCCGGACCCGGCCGTGCCCAGCGTGAACGTCGACGACCGGGGCGGCGCCCGCGCCGGTGCGGAGCACCTGCTCGCCCTCGGCCACCGGCGCATCGGCATCGTCAGCGCCGACGTGGTCCCGCCGTACGGGGTCATCACCGGCGAGCAGGCGCCGGACCGGCAGTCCTACGTCGCCTACGAGCGCATCGCGGGCTGGCGGGAGGTGCTGCACGCGGCCGGCGTGGAACCGGTGATCGTCAACCAACCCCATCCGACGGAGGGGGACGGCTACGAGGCGCTGGAGGTGCTGCTGGACGCGGCCCCCGACGTCACCGCCGTGCTGTGCTTCGCCGACACCCTCGCGCACGGCGTCATGCTCGCCGCGCAGAACCGCGGGCTGACGCTGCCCGACGACCTCTCCGTGGTCGGGTTCGACGACAACCCGCTGGCGTCGCGGTTGCGGCCCGCCCTGACCACCGTCCGGCAGGACGTCGACGCCAAGGGCCGGCTCGCCGCGAGCGCGCTCATCGATCTGGTCGAGGCGGCCCGCCTGACCGACGACGCGACGACACCCACGACACCGGCGTCCCCGGTGCTGCTGCCCACCGAACTCGTCGTCCGGGAGAGCACCGCGCCACCCCGCGGCTGATCCGGGACGCTCTAGGGTCGCCGGATGGACCTCCTCGACCCGGTCACGCTGTCCGGTGACCTCGTGACCCTGCGCCCGCTGACCACCGACGACCACGACGGGCTGGTCGCCGCGACCCGCGACGGCGAGCTGTGGACCCTCGGCTACACCACGGTGCCCGATCCGGCGGGGATGGCCGCCGAGATCGACCGGCGGCTGGCCGAGCACGCGGCGGGGCGGATGCTGCCGTTCACCGCCGTCCGGCGCGACACCGGAACGGTCATCGGTATGACCACCTTCATGAACGTCGACGCCGTGAACCGGCGGGTCGAGATCGGGTCCACGTGGAACGCCCGCTCGGCCCAGCGGACCGGCACCAACACCGAGAGCAAACTGCTGCTGCTCGGGCACGCCTTCGACACGCTGGACTGCATCGCCGTCGAGTTCCGCACGCACTGGCTGAATCTGCAGTCGCGCACCGCCATCGCCGCACTGGGCGCCAAACAGGACGGCGTGCTGCGCAGCCACCAGCGCATGCCGGACGGGTCCCTGCGGGACACCGTCGTCTTCTCCATCATCGCCTGCGAGTGGCCCGCGATCCGCGCCGAGCTCCGCCGGCGGCTGGCGGCCCACTGACGCGACATCCGCCGCACCGCAGCAAATCTGCGGTACAGCGGATATCGATCAGCCTCGGCCGGCTCAGCGTCCCGGGCGGCCACCGCCCCCGCCGAACCCACCACTGGACGTGTACTCACCGGCCGTGACGGTGGTCAGCTGGGTGGCGCCGTCCAGGGTGGCGGTGCCGAGACCGGCTGCAGTGTCGGCGGTTCCGCCGGTGTAGACGGTGTAGGTCTCGCCGGCTGTCACCCCCGCCGCCGAGAACACCAGCGACTGGGCGGATTTCGTCAGGACGACGGACCCGACGACGGTGCCGGCACTGTCGGCGATGCTCACCACGGTGCCCGCGCTGACCGGGGAATCGAAGGTGATCTGGACCGACGACTGGGACGACGAGGTGCTGGGGGTGACCACCATGCCGGAGCTGCCGGCGGCGGCGAGCGTGCCGCCGGTGACGGTCAGGTCGCCGTTGACGTCGAGCGCGCCGTTGCCGTTGCCGGTCGGGCCGTTGACCATGACGGTGCCGCCGGAGATCGTGGCCGAGCCGTTGGAGTCCAGGCCGTCGCCCTCGGCGGTGACGGTCACCGAGCCGCCCGAGATGTCGATGAGCTGGCTGCCGGCCTGTTCGCCGCTGGTGGTGCCGCCGGCGGCGTTGATGCCGTCGTCGGACGCGGTGACGTCGACGGTGCCGCCGGAGACACTGATGGTCTGCGCCTCGACCCCCTCGTTGGACTGTGTGACGGTGACCGTGCCGCCGGTGACGGCGACCTCCTGGTAGGCCTTCACCCCGTCGTCGCCGGCCGCCACGGTGAGCGTGCCGCCGGACACGAGCAGCCAGCCGCGGTCAGCGTCGGTCTCGTTGTCGGACTTCACGCCGTCACCACCGGCGGTCACGGTCACCGCTCCGTCCAGCACGACCACGTAGTCCTTCCCGCGGATGCCGTCGTCGACCGCGTCGACGGTCACCGTGCCGGCCGCGATGACCAGGCCGTCCTTGCTGACGATGCCGTCGGCGTAGGCGCCGGTCACGGCGAGCGAACCGCCGCCGGCGATGGTCAGGTCGGCCATCGA
>JBQGEH010000277.1:0-2365 GCA_052039515.1 Nakamurella sp.
GAGGTGTGACAGGAAGCTGACCATGATCGACATCCAACTCGTCACCGACTCCCGCGCGCCAGCGGATTGCCCGCCGACGTCCGACGGGTTCGTGCCACCGCGGGGTGGTCAGCGGTAGGCCCGGGCCTGCAGTTCGAACAGCTCGGCGTAGCGACCGCCGGCGGCGAGCAGCTCGGCGTGCGTGCCCTGCTCGACGATGCGTCCGTCGCCCATCACCACGATGACATCGGCCAGCCGGACCGTGGAGAAGCGGTGCGACACCAGCACGGTCACGCCACCGGTGTCGGCGGCCACCCGGGCGGCGGTCCGGGCGTACTCGTCGTAGATGGCGTGCTCGGCCTCCGGATCGAGCGCCGCCGTCGGTTCGTCCAGCAGCATGAGCAGCGGTCGGGTCCGCATGAACGCCCGGGCGAGGGCCAACCGTTGCCACTGCCCGCCCGACAGCCCGACACCATCGGTGTGACTGGCTCCCAGTTGCGTGTGGTACGCCGCGGGCAAACCCTCCACCACCTCGTGTGCCTGCCCGGTCCGGGCCGCCGCGCGGATCCGGTCGGCGTCGCCGATCCGCGTGACGTCACCGACCCCGATCGCCTCGCCGGCCGTGAACTCCCAGCGCGCGAAGTCCTGGAACCCGGCCGACAGACGCCCCCGCCACCGGGCCGGATCGAGATCGTCCAGCGGGACTCCGTCGACGAGGATCTCCCCGGCCGTCGGGTCGTACAGGCGGGCGAGCAGCTTGACCAGCGTCGACTTGCCCGCTCCGTTGTCGCCGACCAGGGCGACGGTGCCGCCGGCCGGCAGCAGGAGATCCACGCCGCGCAGAGCGCGGGAGGAGCGGCTTGGCCGGACAGCGGCGTCCGGCTCGTCGGCCGAGTCACCCGCCGGGTGGCGTGACGGGTAGTCGAAGCCGACCCCCCGCAGCTCGATGCCGTGGGTCAGGCGGTCCGGTGGGGCTCCGTGGTGGCCGACCCAGCTGTGGTCCTCGGCGTACTGCCGGAGCCAGAAGTAGCGGTCGAAGGTGTCCCACACCTCGGCGATCACACGCGAGTTGGTGATCAGCGAGCCGGCCGTGCCCGCGATCTGCGGGGCGATCAGCACCAACAGCACCAGGTCGCCCACCGACGACGATCCGGCCAGCAACCGGGACACCATCCACGCCATCGCGATCCCGTACCCGAGCAGGAACACCGACCACGCGGCCGCGGTGCGGCCCGCGCCGCGCAGCGTCGCGCGGCGGTACCGGTGGTACCGCAGCATCATCGTGGCGCTGGCCACCCGCAGCAGGGTGGGCGCCAGACCGAGGCAGCGCACCTCCAGACCGGCCCCGGGGTCGGCCAGCCGGTCCAGGGTCGTCGAGCCCAGGCGGCGGAGGTGCTCGTGGCTGTTGATCAATCGCCGCTGGGCCTGTTTGCCCTGGGCGTCGACCACGGCGACGACCACCGCCAGGGGCAGGAGCAGGACGAGGGCGGGGTGGATCGAGACGAGCAGCGCGACCACCGTGACCAGCGACACGACGGCGGCCACCCCGGCCAGCAGTTGCCAGACCGCACCGAGCCGTCGGCGTTGCTGCTCGAGCAGCGAGATCCGGTCGGCGAGCACGCGGTCCTCGTGGTGGGCCAGTGACGGGATCGACGTGGTGAGCCGCAGCAGATCGGCCTCGACGTGGAGGAAGATGCGCTCCGCCAGGGTGTCCCCCAGCGGGGTGGTCAGGCTCCGCGCCAGCAGGGTGACGGCCAGACTGGTCACCAGCAGCGCCACCCCGGGGGTGGTGTCGACCCCGGTGGTCGTCGCGTCGACGATCCACTTGATGCCGAGAGCGGCGAGCGGTCCGAAGGCCGCCGTGGCGATCACCGCCAGCCCCATGACCATCATCAGTGCCGGCGTGGCCCGGAACGCGGTGGTCAGCCACAGGCCCATCACCTTGCCCGCGCGGATCATGACGCCTCGTCGATGGTCCCGACGTACCGCGACGCCTGGAGTCCGAACAGCCGGCGGTAGATCCCGTCCGGATCGGCCATCAACGCGTCGTGATCGCCCGACTCGACGATGCGTCCGGCGTCGAGAACGTGGATCCGGTCGACGGGCCGGACCACCGAGAACCGGTGCGAGATGACCAACGAGGTGGTGGCGCGGGCCACGTCGAGGTAGCCGGCCACCAGACGGCTCTCGGACTCGACGTCCAGGGCGGCCGCCGGCTCGTCGAGGACGAGGACGCGGGCTCCCGCGTCGACCGCCCGCAGCGCTCGGGCCAGACCCACCCGCTGCCACTCCCCGCCGGACAGGTCGGTACCGCCCGGCATCGTGGCGTCCAGCGGGGTGTTCCACCCGCCGTCGAGTCGGAAGCGGCCCCGCCGGCATCGCCACG
>JBQGEH010000278.1:0-2747 GCA_052039515.1 Nakamurella sp.
TCGGCGAACCGCAGGGCGGTCTGCGGGCTGACCTGCTGGCGGCGGATCTCGGCCGCGAGTTCCGCGGCCTGCTCGTCGGTGTCGGCCAGCGCGAACGTCGCGGCCGGCAGGACCAGCAGCTCGTCGTGCGTGCGTCCGTAGCGGGCCAGGCGCCCCTTGACGTCGGCGTAGAAGGCCTGACCGGCGTCCAGCGTTCCGTGCCGGGTGAAGATCGCGTCGGCCGACGCGGCCGCGAACTCCCGGCCACGCTCGGAATCGCCGGCCTGGAAGATCACCGGCCGGCCCTGGGGGCTGGTCGGTACCGGGAAACGCCCGGCGATGTCGAAGAAGTCGTCGCGGATCGCGTAGGTACCGGGCTCGTCGGCGGAGAACAACCGGCCGGACTCGCTGTCGGCGACCAGGTCGACCCCGTCCCAGGAGTCGAACAGGGTGGTGGCCGCGTCCAGGAACGCCTGCGCCCTCTCGTACCGGTCCGACTCCGGGAGATACCCGCCGCGGCGGAAGTTCTCGCCGGTGAACGCGTCCCAGGAGGTGACGACGTTCCACGCGGCCCGGCCGTCCGACAGGTGGTCGAGGGAGGCGAATTGGCTGGCCACCTCGAACGGCTCGTTGAACGTCGAGTTGATGGTGCCGGTCAGACCCAGCCGTTCGGTGACCGCGGCCAGCGCGGCCAGCACGGTGAAGGTGTCCGGGCGGCCGACGACGTCGAGGTCGTAGATCCGGCCGTTCTGTTCGCGTAGCCGCAGCCCCTCGGCCAGGAACAGGAAGTCGAACTTGGCCCGCGCGGCGATCTGCGCGAAACGCACGAAGGAGTCGAACTCGATGTGGCTGCCCGACCGTGGGTCGCTCCACACCGTGGTGTTGTTGACTCCCGGGAAGTGCGCGGCGAGGTGGACCTGCTTGCGGGGACGGGGGCGGCTCATGCGCTGACTCCTGACGTGGCGTAACGGTTCTCGGGACGGGCCAGACCCAGCCTGTCCCGGAAGGTGGCGGCTGCGTTCTCGGCCGGGCGGGTCAGCCCACGGGCGCGCAGTGCGGGCAGCAGGTCGTCGGCGATGGCGTGCAGGTCGTCGGGCAGGACCGCGGGGCGCAGCCGGACACCGTCCGCCCCGGCCGCCTGCCAGCGGCCGAGGGTGGCGGCGCCCGCGACGGCCCACCCCCCGCCGCCCGCGGCCCCCCACGACCACGACTGCCGGCCGTCGAGACGGGCCAGGCGCCGGTCGGCCGGATCACCGGGACGGTCGAGGACCACGGCGATCTCGGCCACGATGGCCGGCGGCCGGGCGTCCACCACGCCACCCCGGATGCGATCGACGGCGGAGGCGAACTCCGGCACGCCGGACGCCGGGACCAGCACCAGGTCGGCCCCGCGGAGCGCGGCCTCCAGGGCCCGCGGATCGCCGAGCGTGGCGGCGTCGAGGGTCACCGCGACCGGTGGCTGTCCCTGTGGCGGACGGGGCGTGATGGACGGCCCCTTGACCGAGAAGTGCGGCCCCGCGAAGTCGATGTAGTGCAGCTTGTCGATGTCGACGAACCGGCCGGTGGCGGCGTCACGGATCTCGGCGTCGTCCTCCCAGCTGTCCCACAGGCGGCGGAGCACCTCGACGTAGTCGGCCACCTCGCCGTACCGGTCGGGCGCCGGAGCCGGTCCGGTACGCCGACCGAGGTGGGCGTATTCGGCGGGCGAGGTGGACGCGCGCACCAGGACGCCGGCTCGGCCGGTCGCCGCGTAGTCGAGGGTGGCGATGGCCTTGGCCGCGTGGAAGGGCTCGGTCTGCTGGGCCGTGACCGACGGCAGCAGACCGATCGCGGTGGTGACCGGGGCGAGCCGGGCGGCCAGCAGCGTGCCGTCCAGCCGGACCGGGGCATGTCCGTCGGCCGCCGGGGCGAAGACGTCCTCCAGGGTCAGGAAGTCGAGCCCGCCGGTGTCCGCGGTCCGGGCCAGCTCGACCCAGGTGCGGCTGTCGAACAGGGCGCCCGGTGAGGCGGTCGGTTCCCGCCAGGCGGCGGGATGCCAGCCGGCGCCGTCCAGGGCGACGCCGATCAACAGGGGCGTGGTGGTCATCGCAGGGCCTCCGCAGTGGGGGTGGTGGTGGGTGAGACGGCCGAGGCTGCAGTCGTCTCCAGGACGGCCCGCAGGACGGGCCCATGCCGCCGGGCGTGCTCGTCCAGCTGCTCGGGGAACGAGGCGATCTCGGACTCGGTGACGATCAAGGACGGCACCGGGGTGAGCGCGCCGAGTTCGGTCAGCACCGGTCGCAGATGGATGTCGACCAGATTCCGGTGGGCCGGGCCCCCGGCGGTGATCACCGGTTGGACCACGGTTCCGGCCAGCGACCCGGCGGCGAAGACGTCGAGGAACAGCTTGAGCACCCCGGGGAACGACGCCTTGTAGGTCGGGGTGCCCAGCACGACCAGGTCGGCGGCGAGCACCGCGTCGACGGCGGCCGCAGCGTCGGCCGAGAGCTGCCACGGGACGAGCAGACCGCCGGCCAGCGTGGCGATGTCCACGGTCGCCGTGTCGGTCCCGGGGACGATGGCCTCCGCCGTGCGCTCGGCGAGCTGGCGGGTCCGCGACCCGGCCTTGGGGTTGCCGACCAGCACGGCGACCCGTGGGTCGCGGACGGCGACGACGGCGGTCATCGCGCGCTCCCCGGGACCAGCGGAGCCTGTTCGCCGGCGGTGACGGCCACCGGGAGTCGGTTGGCGGCGACGGGCGCCGGGCAGGTGCCGTGGGCGGTGAACGC
>JBQGEH010000279.1:0-1721 GCA_052039515.1 Nakamurella sp.
GACGTAGCGGACCACCTCGGTCGGGGCGTGGGCGGGGTCGAACCGCGCCCAGATCACCACCTCCCCCACCCGGCGGGTCAGCTGCAGTTCGTACCAGTCGCCGGACAGCGCGTCGTAGGGGAAGTCGGTCTCGTACTCCACGATGGCCAGGTCGCCCTGCTGCAACGGACGGTCGTAGACCAGCTCGGAGATGGCCAACCCGTCCTCGGCCAGCCGGACGTCCCGGCCCGACCGGCAGCCGCCGAGCACGGTGATCGGGCCCCGGTCCGCGCTGCCCTCGCGGATGGCCGACACCACCGGGCGGGAGGTGACGCCGTCGCGCAGCGCCTGGGTCAGCGTCCGGACCCGCACGAGCAGGCGCTCCCGGCCCCGGAACACCAGGGTGCGGTGGGTGAACTGGTCGAGGTGGTCGTTCCGCTCGTCGAACCCGAGATCGTGCAACGCCGCCTCGATCCGGTGGCCCCGGGCCGACAGGTCGGCGAAGGACACCGTCGGCCCGACCGGACGCGGCCGTCGCGACGGCCCCAGACGATTCGTGAGGTGCCCGGGCGGCAGGTCGAGCAGGTCCTCGAGCTCCCCGACTACGGCGAGCGAGGTCGTTCCCTCGGGCTGCCGGCGGCCCGAGCGCCAGAAGCTCAGCGTGGCGGCCGAGACCGGAGTGGCCCGCTCGGCCAACCGGCGGCGCAGTGCCTCCAGGCTGACCCCACGTTCGGCCACCGCCTCGGCGAACGCGCGCGCGAAGGTGGAGGGGGAGGACGGGTCGTCGATCCCGGACGCCCTGGCGACCGGGGAGTCGCTCATCGCGCCGCCGTCCGGCCCGGTCCCGCCGTTGTGACCATGGGCCGATGATGACACCCTCGGCCAACGCCGTCCGCTCGTCTGGGCCATCTCGCTGTTTACATCGTTAACAGTGCGCGTTCGGGCAATACGTGAAGACCCTTTCATTACACTCGTCCGCAGGCGGTCGCCGTGGAGCCAGGGGGCTTGGACGGCCGCTGACGGAGGAGGGGCGCTGGAGATCGGGGGACTCCAGCGCCCTGCTCCATCTCCGGAGCAGATCACTGTTCCCGCTTGTCAGGCGCGGTTTCCGAGCTCGATCCCGACGTCCGGCCAGCTGCCGGGCGGATCCTGAGGGACCTGGTGGCCACCGTGTGGGGGACCGGTCACGAGCGTCGACGAGAAGCCGCCCATCGGACCTCGAGTGATGGATCGATCAGCGGCGTCCCACTCAGTGAGACAGCGGAAAGAATCTTTCGTTCCACGTTGGACACCACGATCGCGGGCCCGGTCCCGTCCGGGTCCGGCGGTCCGATCCGGACCGCGACGGGCTCAGGCCGCGCCGTTGAACAGCGACGTCACCGAGCCGTCGGTGAACACCTCCGAGATCGCCCGCGAGACCAGCGGCGCGATCGACAGCACGGTCAGTCCGTCGAAACGACGTTCGGGCGGGATCGGCAGGCTGTTGGTCACGATGACCTCCTCGAACGGCGAGGAGGACAGCCGCTCGACCGCCGGGCCCGACAGCACCGCGTGCGTGGTGGCGGCGATGACCTTCTTGGCGCCCCGGGCGACCAGCGCCTCGGCCGCCTGGCAGATGGTGCCGGCGGTGTCGATCATGTCGTCGACCAGCAGGCAGACCCGGCCCTCGACCTCGCCGACGACCTCGTGCACGGCGACGGTGTTGGCCACGTTCGGGTCGCGGCGCTTGTGGATGATGGCCA